>JANOUF010000330.1:0-10518 GCA_031416685.1 Bdellovibrionales bacterium | reverse complement strand
GTAACCCCGAAGTTTTCCACATGCTCGCCACGATCGCATACGATCAAGGCAAATTTAACAAAGCGATCAAGACTTTCCGTCGAGCCCTCGAAATCGATCCGTCGTATACGGACGCAAGCGTCGGCCTTTCGATTATCTTGAACGACCTTGGTAAGTACGAAGAGGGTAAACAAGTCTTCATTGAAGCCCAAGCACGCCTCGAAAAACGCAAAGCGGAGAACGATCCCTACATCCAGGAACGAATCGCAATTAAGCACGATGAGCTCGGCGAGATGTATTTTCAGTACAAACGTTTTGATGAAGCACTCGAGCAGTACTCACGCGCGTTGACACTTTCCTCGCGAAAAGCCGAGTTGAAGATGAAAATCATCGAATGCTGGATCCAAAAACAGGATCCAACTCGCGCCGCACGCGAGTTAAAGGTCCTGGTCCAAGAGTTCCCGCAATTTGTGCCCGCTCGCCTCAAACTGGGCTTGTTATATTACAACGCGCGCCGCACGCTAGAAGCTACCGAGCAATGGGAACGCGTTTTACACCGTGATCCACAGCATCCCGTTGCACTCAAATACATTCGCATGGCACAAGAAGCTGGGCACACACTCGTACCGTGAAGGCATTTATGGCTAGAGAAACTCTCAAAAGTAGCATGATGGAATTCCTCACTCGCGATGAAATCGACGAGATGACCTTGAAGTTGGCGAAAGAGATCGAGCAAGATTATCGCGGAAAAGAAATCGTTTTGATTTGCCCGCTCAAAGGTTCATTCATCTTCTTGAGCGATCTTTGTCGAGTGATCAACCTTCCCCAGCAAATCGACTTCGTTCATCTTGCGAATGCAGGAAAACACGGAACAGTTCGCATCATGAAAGATATCTCTGTGAATATCGCAGGCAAACACGTGTTGGTGATCGAGGAGATTATCGACACAGGTAAGACGTTGAGTTTCTTAAAGGCTCGGCTGCTTGCAAGTTCTCCAGCTTCACTGAAGATCGTAACGTTGTTAGATAAACCCGCTCGTCGCGAAATTCCACTAAAGCCCGATTACACAGGCATGACGATCGACGATCGTTATGTGGTTGGCTACGGCATGGATTCAGACGAAGCCGGCCGCAACTACGGCGACATCTTTTCGTTTAAGCAGTAGCGGCTAGTCCACGCAGCTTTATTGCGATCTTTTCGGCTTCGCACGAACAAAGGTTTTCAATGAGGGCCACTGCGACTGCCTAGTTACAGATCATGTAGCCAATAATGTTTGTTCTTCGCACTAAAGTGAACTCCACAATAACGCTTTGATTTTTTTGGCGAAGGTAAGTTCCTTCTTTATGATCAGCGACCGCGTGCTCGCCAGCAACATTGGAAATCCAGCTGTTTGGATTTCCGCGCACAGCAAGTCCTTTTTGTTTCCCAACTGAATAGATCTGAATCTGATGAGTGCCGATCCGAGAATCTCTTAGCGCGATTGTGCATTTATATACTCCATCTTTAAGCGGAGTTGTCGGGCTGGCGGAATTAAATTTTTCGCGCGCCTCTAAAAAACGAACGTATCCAATATTGATTGAGCGTGATCCCGACGAATTTCCTTCATCGCCCTCATGCTCATCGCTTCTTGTAGGTCCCGAATCATCTTTTCGTCCAACCCGATGACCGTCGCGATCAACGGCTTCATACTCTCCTGAAGCACCATTTCTTCGAATCTCAACACCGGGTGCATCTACCGCTTCTTTATCATCGTAAATGACTTCACCAGTATTTCTGTCAACGATTTCAGTCTTTCCATTTGCTGGATTGATTCTTTCAATCACGTTTGGATCTTTCAACAGCTCATCCGAATTTGACTGCGCAAAAGCATTTAAAGAAACAAACATAATAGTGATTAGGCCGATTAAATTCATAGGGGTCTCCTTTAGTGACTGCAGGGCTAATTAAGTTTTCCGCCGACAATGGCGCGTCCTTCACGAAGAACGTTGCCGCTGCTGTCGATCAACTTCATTTTTCCGCTAAAACTTGCGCTGTCGTAGGAGTCTGCTGCGCGGCCGAGTTGAAAGAGTAACGCGTTTCCGGTCTTCTCAAGATACTCAACTTCTTCCATCACAGGCTTTCCGTTTTCGTCGAGCACAGGATTGCCCGCTTCATCGCGTTTCTCTTGAGTCTTCTTGAACTTTTTCACTTCAGGAACTGTGAACGTCAGGATCTGCTTTCCTCTGATGTAGACCGCATTAGCAATTTTTGCGCCTTCAACAGTCGTCTTAGATTGCTTTGTCGACTGATTATTATCCTCGAAGCAAAAACCATTCAACTCAACGTCGACCGCACCGCTCTCTTTGATTTTAATTTTGCTGTCATCGCCGAGCAGAACTTTGATGAGTTTGTAGTTGTCAGGATTGTTTGATCCATAATCGGGATCGGAAAACTTCTTAAGATCTTCCTGAGCGTTAAGGATTTCTAAGCCGAGCTCGAGTTGGCGTTTTACCCAACCCTTGCGATCTTCCATGTTCTTTTGGCACTTTGCGATCTGTATTGCTTCACGCGGGCCTGCGGCTTCTTTCCAATTACGGATAGAACCTTCTGTCGCATCGAAATCTTCTGGAGATGCAGCAAAGACTGCGCAATCAGCGATGAAGTTCGCTTTAGCCTGCAATACTTGACCGGTCATCTTATCCGCATCGAATTGCTTGTGAGCAATCTTCCCCTTGAAACGAGTGAGCTGATTATAATAATCGACGCGATCGCTGTAGCTTTTAAACTCCGGAGCTAAAAAAGAATTAAACGAACTAATCTCGAGGGTTCCATACTCTGTCGAGAACGACTTAAGTTCATTTGGAATTACTGGCGGCTTGTTTTGCGCATCTTTTTGTTGAACCGAGCAACCGGCAACTAACACCACACATACAGCTGCAAATAGAGACTTCATTAGATTCATCGCGGTCTCCTTAGAAGAACAAAACCAACTCAGCGGCGCCGAGAGTGCTGGTGTTAACGTTACGGCCATCCAAAACTTGTGATGCGGAAACGTTCACTTCAAACGGAACAGCGAAGGCTCCGCGTTTAAATCTTTCGATTGTGCTGAAGCTAGCTAGAGCTGTGCCTGTAACCATATATTGTTCGCTGTCGGCTTCGAGGTAGTCGTAGCGTTCGCCAGAATATTTCGAGCCAGCAAAATTGTCCGGCGTCTTGTACTGAATGCCACCTGCTGTGCCAACCGTGATCAGCTCGTTAACTTTGTATTTTGCAGCGAGTGATTGCGAAAAACTGTCTCCGAGATTCATGTAAGTTTGCTCGTCTACGTCAGGAGTCAGTGACTCGTCTGCCGACTGCGGCACACGCATCGAGACTTCAGCTGCTGTCTGATTTAAATACGAAGTTGAGCTTGTGAGTGTCCATTTCCCATTAACAAAATGGTCGACCACGAAGCCAACGCCGAAATCCCACTGTCCATCGCCCGCGCCAACATCACTGATGTCGTTCACGTTTGCGCGTTGACCAGTTGGAGTTACGATTCTGCCCTGAACAGCGGTTGCGAATCTGGGCGATTCGTATAGACGTTTTTTGAGAACAAGCGTCACATCGCCGATTTGCTGTTTTTCTTGATCATGAGGCGCTACATAACCTTTTTTAACGAACTCACTCGAAACAACGTTATCAAGTTGCGCTTGGCGAGCACGAATTTCTTCTTTTGCGCCGCCGTTAACGAGATCCTCGATAACTGCGTTCGTTCCGGTTGATGGAATCCAACCCGTTGAAACATTGAGATTGCTGTAAACAACAGGAACAGCGACCGCCATCATGAAGTCTTTAGTTATGCCGTAAGCAAGAACCGGAACAGTTGCTGTCACACGGGTGTTCACTTCACCGAAGGTACGACCAGCTTCATCTTCAAGGGTATAGCCCATTCCTTGAATCGTGCCATCAAGCGCTGCGCGTTCGCTTACGTTATCAATCGAGCCCGTGAGACGCTTGAAGCTAATTGATTTGTTGATGCTCGCGCCAAGTGGCTGCACGTTTCCTTGAGCGTTGTACTGATTGTCGACCGCTGTCGTCAGCGTCGTTAGACGAACGTTGCGAATTCCCTTCGGCAGAACTGCTGCCGAGTCGAGAGAAAACGGCGCGCCTAAATCGCCGCACAACGCTTTAGATGTCGCAAGCACTAATAGTGCAACTGCAAGAAGCTTCATCATTCCCCCGGAACTTAAGAATTACATTTCGGCTAATACTTGTTTTGCTTCTTCGATCGCGTGAGCGGCATCAATTGCCGGAGGCAAATCTTTTGGATCAGCTGTAATGTACGCTGACAAAAGTGCTTTTGCTTCGTCTTCACGATCAACATCGATAAGAAGTTCAGCCATGAAAATGTTGTTGTAACCGTTTACGCTGTAGATCTTGCCTGGAGCTTTAGTCTGATCGATTGCCGATCGAAGGTATTTTTCAGCTTTTGCTTTATCGCCGCCAAACATGCCTGGGATTTTATGGTAGCCGCGAGCGATCGCGCGGTATGGACCAAAGGTATAAATATTGCCTTGGCCGAGTTCGATTACAAAACGCATGCTATCGCGAAGCTCTGGCCACTTAGAAAGTGAATCCATAACTCCGTTTGCTTGGCCCCACTGACCTAGATGAATTCCATAGTGGTAAACAGCATCTGCCAAAATTTCTTGTTCTTTTGTTGAGAGCGTCGCCTTCAACGCTGCAACTTGCTTTGGATCAAAATCTTCAAGCTTCGGATTGCCGAACGCACCGAGCGCCGCTTTTGCAACATTAGAGCCAAGTTCGTGAATCGTAACTTTGTCGGCTTTTTTCGTTGTGTTTTGGCCAACGAAATAAATCGCTTCAGCACGGCGAACGCCATACTTTGCTTTCGACATCGCATCTAATTCTGGAAGTGTAATTAGCTGGCTATATAGGTCAGCAGCTTCTTGTGCTTTGCGAACGCCAGCGGCTGAGTAGGTACGCGACTCATACGCAGTGACAGCACGCTCGAGAATTTCAGCTTCAGAAGAAGCTTGCGCTTGCGAAAAAGAAACCGCTACAAATGCAGCTAAAAATAAGGACTTAAACATTTAGAACCCCCTGAGATATCAGAAGGTTTTGAAATACCTTGAGCTAAATGCCGAGGCAACGGCTAAGACTCCGAGAGTAAAACTTCGCCGGTTTGTAAATTTTGCGGATTTGACTCCACCAAGAATCAGCTGACTATTTCGCCAACCAAATCGTAATCGTGCGCATCGGTGATGCGAACTTGAACAATCTGACCGACATCGGCTTGGCCGTCGTTAATCAAGACGACGCCATCGATCTCTGGAGCCTGTTGCGAAGTTCTTCCCTGTAAGAGAAGGTCAGATTCCTCGCTCAATCCTTGCACCAGAACGGAGAGTGTTTTCCCAATGAAAGCGCGATGTTTTTCGCGACTGATTTCCATCTGAACTTCCATAAGCGCATCGTGACGACGTTGTTTTGTCTCTTCAATGAGTTGATCCGTGCGTCGCCCGGCTGGCGTGTTGTCTTCAGGAGAATACATAAAACAACCGACGCGGTCGAAGCGCTGCTCTTTTACGAATTGTAGAAGCTCTTGGAATTCTTCTTCCGTTTCGCTCGGGAAACCCACGATAAATTGCGTGCGAATGACTGCTTCTGGAATCTCAGCGCGAATTTTATCTAAGCGCTCAGAAATCTCCTCGCGAGTCATGTGTCGATTCATTTCTTTGAGCATGCGATTATTGATGTGCTGCAAAGGCATGTCGAAATACTTTACCAGCTTCGAACGAGTCTTAATTAGCTCGATCATTTCGTCCGTAATGCCGTCAGGGTAAAGGTAAAGTACCCGAACCCAATCAAGGCCATCGATCTCTGAAAGTGCTGCCAGCAAAGCTTCTGGGCGCTCGGTTGCGCCTTCTTCTTTGCGGCGAAGATCCCAACCGAAATCTGTGAAGTCATGAGAAACGATGTTTAACTCGCGAACGCCGCCGGCTACGAGTAACTTTGCTTCGTTTACGATCGCGCCCAAGCGGCGAGATTGCAAATTCCCACGAATTTTAGGGATTGCGCAGAACGCGCAACGCTTTAAGCAACCTTCGGCGATTTTTAAATACGCCGTGTATTTCGGTTGCGAATTGATCCGTGGAGTTCCTTCTTCCTGCAAATAAGTCGGCAAGTTAAAGAAGGTTTTTTGCGTGCTGCCTTTGTCGTGCTCGCGAAGGATCGTAGAAATATTTTGGAATTCACCACTGCCGATAAAAAGATCGGCTTCAGGTAAACCCTCGACGAGTTCGTCTTTGTAACGTTGAGTGAGACAGCCCGCGACGACGAGTTTCTTAAGCTTTCCGTCTTTCTTAAGCTCTGACATTTCTAAAATGCGCGAAATTGATTCTTTTTTTGCATCGTCGACGAAGCCGCAAGTGTTCACGACAACTGAATCGGCTTCACTTGGGTTATCAGTCACTTCGTAGCCATCTTTTGTGAGGTGGCCGAGCATGATCTCAGAGTCGACCAAGTTCTTTGGGCAACCGAGACTGATGAAGTGAACTTTCTTTTTCGCGCCAGCGACTGGCGTGCTGTTTTTTTGCATTCTCTACTCTACTTTCGATTAGCTGCGCATGTTCGTGAACTGAAGAGGAAGACCAAATGTTTGCGACTTGCAATGAGCAATAACGGCCTGAAGCTCGTCGATACTTTTGCTGGTCACACGAACTTGTTCATCCATAATTTGCGCTTGAACTTTCAATTTACTTTCTTTGATGTTCTTCACAATGTCCTTAGCTGTTTCTTTGTCGATCCCTTGCTTAAGAGACCCTTTTTGCTTCCAGAGCATCCCGCCAGCGGGCTCGGGCTTTTCCCACTTCACACTGCTGATATCGATTCCGCGTTTGTGAAGCTTCGTTTGCAAAATATCTTTCACGACCGAAACACGTTGTTCTTCGTTGCTCGTGAGCGTGATGACGTCTTTTTTATCCCACTCAATCTCTGACTTTGTTCCTCGAAGATCGTAGCGATTCTCGAGTTCCTTCTTTGCTTGGTTGATTGCGTTATCAGCCTCTTGCAAATTTAATTCAGATACGATGTCAAACGATGCCATGCGCTTTAAGATCCTCTTTAGATCAATGTAATGTCCGCGTTCTCAGGCGGAGTGAATTCAAAAGTTTTCTTTGAAACAGGAACATCAAACTTCACATTCGAAAAAGTCATGGTCGTCGCATTGTCGCGATCATCCCAATAGCGAAGTTCGGCGATCGTTGCATTGTCTTCCGCGAGCACTAACTGTGCGCGAGTGAACTCAGCGCTCTCCTTTTTAGGGGTGAGAAACAAAACCGTTCGCTGCTTGTCGTCTCGCATGGAACCCGTAACTTGGAATTCTTTGAGTAACCCACCACGCGAAAGCACGCTCACGAAACTTTGGTTTGCCGCCTTCTTAGAAGTTATTTTTCCTTTTAAAACTTGCACCGCTGCATTCTTGAACTCAGCCGGTGGATAATCGGCAACCCACAAAGTTTTCCCATCGATCACGACTACCGACTTTTCCGGCGTCGCAAGCTCCATGCGCATCTTCCCTTTTGAGAGAAGCAATGAACCTTTGGCGTTCTTCTCTTTTCCAAGAAGACCGATCACAAGCTTACGCTCGATATCCATTGAAACTGATTTTGCATTTTGATATTTGCGATCGACAGCTGCGAGAAATTTCTCGTCGCTCTTTACGGCCGCGACTTTGGCGTCAGCTGTAACCGGTTTTTTTGGTTTTACTTTTTCTGCTTTTGCTTCCGGTTTTTTTTCTTCAATCTTTTTTTCTGGCGCTGGAGTTGACTGCGTTGTCATGACGTCGTCAGGCAAAGATTCCGAGTGTGCGGTTGAGCCACACGCCATCAGAAAAAGTGTACAAAAGGCTGAAATAACCCGAGAAAATTGCATTCGCGCACCATATCAAAAGGGCTCCACCGTCGCAAGTTTCGGTCTCCATACTATGGCCCACACTTCGAACCCACTGGGCTTACCGAGTGCTTTAAACGCAGCTCGCGCAGTTGAGCCTGTAGTTAGGACATCGTCGGCAAAAACCACCCTTGCTTGCGGAGGAAAATTTGCATTTTTTACTGGGCAAAACTCGCGCTCCGCACGGCCTTCAACACCCTTTTTCTTCTGGGATTCGGTCTTTGAGCCTTCCGGATACGCTAAGCAATCCCACACTTCTACCCGCCAAATTCTTGCAAGCGCCCGCGCCCAAACGAGCGCATGATCCTCCTGATCCGGACTTTTTCGCGGCGGCACTACTAAGACGATGGGCGCTTCAATAAAGTTCATTCGAAAGCTGAACTCGCGAGCGAGAACTTCGGTCTGCTCTCGACATCGTCCACCTTTGAGCGCGTAAACAAGCGGTCGCAAAAGAGTGTCAGACGCAGTTGTCCAAGAATAGAGCGCATGTACAGGGAATTTCTGCTCGCTTGAAACTTGAAGCTCATTTAACCGCCATCGATTTAAATGTGCCTCGCAATAGGAACAATAAAGTGGTGTCCCGTAAAACTGGAATCCGCCACAGCGAACGCATGTGCGAAATGTACTACTTGAGATTTTTGAGATCTTTTCTTTTATCCACATGAGGGATACCGTTTAGCAAGACTCGCTCACAGCTCTTTCGAGGATGAAGTATCGCAACGGCCACAGGCACTCGTGAACCGGCTGACCTTTTCCGGCTTACGTCATTTTCATAGCCGTACCTTTCTTTTCTTTTCCCTTTAGATTCCGCAGTTTACCTAGTCCTCGTCTGGGCCGCGAGATTGCATTTGTTTGCCTCATCCCAAGGTGAGGTATCCAGAATGCAAAAACCGCGAGTTCAACTTCTGATTGCTGCCTTATTTCTCACAGGAATTGCAAGCGACTTTGCCTTGGCAAATACCTGCTTCGATCAGTTTAAACTCGCTGATGCAGCAAAGCCGCCCGCGACGCCAATTGTTCGCATCACCCAAGTCGAAAACTTTCGAAGCCTTGAGATGGATACACCTGAACGAAAGAATTGGTTGCTCGCACAAAATGGTTACGCGAACGCGCAGTTCAAGAAGAACCCGTGGACAGAGCCCATGGAAAAATTCTTTCGGAACCTCTACGAAAAAGAAAATGTCATCAGCTCAGTCGAAGGCTCTGGTTTCAAACTTGACCTTGTCGATCGCGGCTTAGGAAAGCCGGTCGAGCTAGTTGCGACCATCGGAGATAAAAAGCGGGTGCTCTTCAATTCCTTCGACATTCGCCGAAACGGTAGCGTTAACGTGCAAGGTATCCAACTCGATCCGCAACAAAATCACGTTATCGTTTCAACCACACTTAACGGTTCGATTGATGCGTTTGATTTGCACATTATCAACATTCGCTCAGGGCAATTGAAAGAAGTTGTTCGGGATGCTGGAAACAATAGAGTTACTTTTCTCACGCCGCATGAGTTTGTTTATCGCCGTTACTTCGGCCGCGATAGCGCACGGTTCACGCATAAAATTGGCTTCAATCAAAAGCGTGACTTACTCGTTGAGAGTGGATGGTTTTCAAATCTTGGCAGAAATTTTGTTCAGAAACAGAATGAAGCCGAAAATAAGTCGCACATAAAGCGATTAACAGAGGATCGTTGGTACGAAACGGATATCGCCGCGACTGAATTGGTCGCAGAATATGGTGGCGAACTTTTCGTTAAAACCGAAGGCACTGATCTTCGTGGTGCAGTGCACGCGATCCCGACCACTGGTGGAAAATCTCGTCTTATTTTAAGCGAACAAGATCAGCGTTTAAGATCAATGACCCTGCAAGACGGAAAACTGATTGGAACGTTTTCGTGGGGTGAGAAGCAATCGCTCCGCGTTTTCAGCCTCGAGGGAAAGCTCGAGCAGAAAATTGATTTGCCCGGATGTTGCGCTGTTAACTGGGTAACAGTAAACACCGAAAACAAAAACCTACTCGACGTGTCACTTCGTTCCCCAGTACACCGCAACCAGGTAGTTCAACTCGATCTAACGACTCAGAAGTTCATTCAGGACGTTGAAACCTTAATGATGACCGATGAAAAGGGCGTGCGTTTTGTAACTGAGTATATTCAAGCAAAGAGCGTCGACGGTGTTCAAGTACCCGTGCGAGTTGTCTATATCGAAGGTACTAAACGCGACGGCAACAATTCGGTGATGATGGAAGCATACGGCGGCTTCGGCATTAGCGGCCACTTCGAATCAGCGTTTAGCCCAATTGTTAAAGAGTTCCTCGATAGAGGCGGCGTGTATGCGGCTCCTGCGTTGCGCGGTGGAAATGAGTTCGGTAAGGCGTGGGCAACTGGCTCAACTTCTCCGAACAAACAAAACACTTTCAATGATTTTATCGCTGCAAGTGAATCGTTAGTTGAAAGTGGACTCACAAAGCCAGGTCGCATTGGTGCAATGGGATGGTCGAATGGTGGATTGTTAATGGGTGCGCTCGCAACTCAACGCCCAGATCTGTTCGGAGTGTTGGTTCCAGGCGCGGGCGTTCAAGATATGCTTCGAAAGGAGCGTCTCGACCCGAAGTACGACG
>JANOUF010000329.1:0-7220 GCA_031416685.1 Bdellovibrionales bacterium | reverse complement strand
AATTGCGTTCAAAGGTTCGCAAAGCGCCTTTGATGCTCGCCGTCCTTGGGGTCCTCTTATGCATGCTTTACTTTTGGTTAATGTTAGACGGATTTAATTTATTGCATAAAACTCAGTTCGATCGGTCGAAATACTGGACCTACTTTATTATCCAAATAGTCGATACCCCTTTTAATTTTTTCTGGGGTTCACCTGATGTACCAGACCGATCCACTTATCCTAGCGCGCATAATTACTATCTCGATATTTGGTATCACTTTGGTGTGGCGACCGTCTCAATCATTTTATCCCTCGTTTTTTTCACGTTAAAGAAAACGGTTCAGTCATGGGATGAATTGAAATCAAAGCCTGCGTTCTTGGGATTAGCAACAGTCGTGCTGTTTGCGATTATGTTTGATAATATGCTTAAGGTCAGCTTGCGGCAGCCATACCCTGGAATTTTCACATTCTTTTTGTGGGGGATTTTACTGACCTTCATTAAAGGCGGTTCGAAGGCTGAAACTGTGGGATCAAGGAAATGACTTTGACTGAACTTCCAGTCGTGATCATTCCGGCTTATCAGCCGTCGGCCATTTTTACTCCGTTGGTGGAACAACTCCTTAGCGAGCAATATCCGCTTGTTCTTGTAGTCGACGATGGATCAAGCGGTGAGTGCAAAGAAGTTTTTGGGAAGCTTGAGTCATTTGATCGAGTGGTCCTGCTCCGTCACGCAATCAACCTTGGAAAAGGAGCCGCTCTTAAGACTGCGTTTAACTATGTGCTATTGAATTTTCCGAAAGGTCTCGGAGTGGTAACAGTCGACGCTGATGGCCAGCACCTCTCCAAAGACGTGTTGTCGGTTGCCAAGGAACTTCAACGGGTCCCAAACTGCTTGATTCTTGGAAGTCGTCAGTTCAAAGAAAACAATCAGATTCCCCTTCGTAGCCGAATTGGAAATCAGCTAACTAAGCAGATCTTTCGCGTATTGCTCGGGAAAAAACTAAACGATACACAGACGGGTTTGCGCGCGATTCCGCTGAGTTTTTTGCCAACGCTTATGCGATTGACTTCGACACGTTACGAGTTCGAGCTAGATATGTTGATCAAAGCGACCGACAGTAAAATACCGCTACTAGAAGTTCCTATCGAAGCCATATACGAAGGGAAGAACGAGAGTTCTCACTTTAATCCGATCGTAGATTCTGTACGTATTTACTTCGTGTTCTTTCGATTCGTTTTGTTGTCGATGATGACAGCTGTTTTGGATTCGATTGTTTTCATGATGGCGTTTAATTTGGGTGCCACCATTTTGGGTAGCACTGTTTCGGGGCGAGCAGTTGCAGGAACGTTCAACTTTATTTACAGCAAGCGCTCGGTATTTAGATCTGGTGGTCCGTGGAAGACCGAATTAGTAAAGTACATCTTACTTGTCGCTGTGCTAATGGGCGCGTCCTATGCATGGGTCAGCGCTTTGGTTCGTGGTGGAATGGGTATACTTGGAGCCAAAATATTAACCGAGACCGCACTATTTTTTCTGAGCTTCTCGGCGCAAAGGATTATCGTGTTCACTCAATCGAGGCAGCAAACAGGCATTCCTCAAAAAACGGATTGGGATGCTTATTACAACAAGCCTGCTAGTACAGCGCATGTAACTCGAAAGTTTACACTTCGTAGATTGAAAGAATGTTTTTCCTTGTACGACGGCCGACTCGAGGAGGCGACGTTCCTTGAATGGGGTGGTGCGAACAGTTGCTTTTATGCAAATCTGCGCGATCAACTTCACCCGAAAGAATATTGGGTTCACGATACCAATGACCTAGGTCTTAAAAAGTTCAACGATGCGTATGGATCGCAGAATGCCATAGGTAGTAAGCAAGATGTCCTCGCTTACCGCGCAAGCGAAAATTCAAAACTTGCAGATGTGTGCTTTAGCGTTGGTCTGATTGAGCATTTCATGCCGAATGAAACTGCAAAAGCAATCCAAGCACATTTTGAATCCGTCAGAAAAGGCGGGTTAGTTCTAATTACGTTTCCAACTCCAACTTTTCTTTATCGAGTTGTCAGAAGAGCACTTGAGATGTTGGGACTTTGGGGATTTCCGGATGAACGTCCTCTTACGTTTGACGAAGTTGTTCCTGAAATAACGAAGTACGGAACCATCGTACATTCCTCGATTAACTGGCCAGTTATTCTCACTCAGGGCGTTGTCGTCGCAAAACGTAAATGATTAATCTCCTTGTCTATCAGTTATCAATTTTGGGTTTCGGTCAGATGTTTGCGAGATTACTCAACGATCGCTCTGACCGGTTGAGCTTTCGGTATTATCTAGGCTTTCTTGCAATCCCCATTTTGCTATTCGTCTTGAATGTAGGCTTAGGGTTGGGCCTGACACTTTCGGCTCGAATCATCTTCGCAGCGGCGATAGTTTTTTTGGCGATAGATTGTTTGCGCAATCGTCCATCAGGTAAAGCGCTTCTTCATCCGTGCTTCGTTTTGCCGCTATTGATTGGAAGCCTAGTTGAATTGGGTAATCTTGGCTATACAGCTCGGCATTGGGATGAGTTTTCGCATTGGCTTCTAATGCCCAAACAAATGACCACCTACAACCAGGCGTTGTCGGATCTTTTCCCTTTCCAAACTCTCGCTACTTATTCTCCTGGGTGGTCTCTTTGGATCGCATATCCCACTTTGGTGTTAGGATCTGAGTTTTCAGAGCGCTTTGCGTTTCTGGCTGCGTTTATTTCGGCAGTTGCGGTATTTGGCCTATTTTTCGATCTTCTCAAATATAAAATGCTTGAAGGCGGGTATGAGCTTAAACGTGCGGTGAGCTTTTCTTGGCTATTTTCCTTTATTATAATTTTGCCGTTTCATAAGTATGCGTTCGCTCTATCTACACTCATTGAGCCGGCTTTAATTCACCTTACGGTTGCACTTTTACTGCTTAGTTTTCCCGATCAAGAGCGTTCGATCTCTCGCGTTCAGAGTTGGGTGTTTGTTACGGTCGCTTTGACTGCTGGGTATTTGTTTAAAAAGCCGTTCGCAGTTTTCTTTATCACAGGTTTGTTATCTTACTTGTGTCTGAATTCCCGTCGCGAATCGAAGAAGAAATCGCGTTTAGTGGTTGAGATGCTTTTGCTTATTATTTTTCCGGTCGCCGCCGCAACGCTGTGGTCTCATGTATGTTCGAACTATGCTGAACACTTTAGTTTGCCTGTCGAAGTATCCAAATGGCAGCGCCTGCAAGAGCGAAGCTCAATTATTCCGATGATGTTCGAGAAGCTTCTCCAGCAAAAGCAATTGTACGTAATGGTGCTTGCTGGAGCGGTAGCATTTTTCTACCGGCCGCGATTTCGTCCCGTAATTATGGTTTCGTCTGTTACTGCCATAGTTTTTTTCGTCGGGCTGGCATGGACGTACATTTTCTTGTTCAACCCAATAGAGGGGTTAGAATTAGCTTCGTTCAATCGATATGCGAATACCGTTTTTGTTCCGTGTATGATGACCGCGCTAGCAGGTCTCGTATGGGTGGGGACTTCCAATGGAAAGTTTATTCGTTTGGTCCACGCTAAATTTTCCGTCAAGGTTTCGATGGTGATTCTCTTGGTTACGCTTGTCTGTTTTTTCGCATCGTTCGTTCCGGGTTTGAGTCAGCCGGCCTCACCAATTGGATTACGCGCTCAGCGAGTCTCGGAAGAAGTTAAGAACCGGAATCTTCCAGCAGTAAAGATACATTTGATTGACCAGGGCGGTAATGGACTTAGCAACTATCAAGCACGATTTTGGAGTTTTGATAAGGAGCGAGTTTGGTACACTCTTCCTGAGAGACGGTGGTCTTACGGACCTACAATGAGTGATCAGTGGGTCGTTGTGGTTCCTGACGGCATGCTTGAGCAAGAAGTGCTAAATGCCGATATGCTGTGGATTGAAAAGAGCGATGATTGGCTAGAAGCGCAAATGACTCCTTACCTTCGAGAAGCAAATTGCCGTAGGCCGTTAGATCAGCAGCTGATTGTGATTGGCCGCGTTCCTGCTATAAAAGCTGAGTGCATTCAGTTATAAGGGTTGGGCATGAATAAGAAAAAACTCGTCGAAGCATTCATAGTACAACTCGAAGCCGATTTAATGGCCATGAAAGAGGCGGCTCGTGCCGCACACGAAGCTGCGACTGGTGAAGAGAGCAAACCTGAAAATGAGTACGATACATTCGGGTTAGAGGCTTCGTATTTGGCGGGTGCGCAAGCAAAGCGTGCGGGTGAGATCGATGAAGTTCTTGCGATGTTTCGGAGCCTCACTGTTCGTGAGTTTGGTGTGACTGATCCGATTCAAGCAACGTCATTGGTTGAAATTTCAAGTGTAGGCAAAAAGAGTCATGTGTTTTTGATGCCGAAGGGCGGCGGTGTAACGCTAAAACACGAAGGCGTTACGGTGCAGTTGATCACGCCGAATTCATCGATTGGTGAGGCGCTGGTCGGGCTTAAAGTGGGCGATGTGGCCGATGTTGAAATCGGTGATAATACCAAGGAATACCAAATACTCTCGCATCACTAGTAGCTGCCAATTTACGCCAGCTCGTCTAACCTCTATCCGCCTAAATAGCCTTAAAATCGCCTAGTTAGCTCTGGCGGGGGCATAGAATTCGTATCAGTGGTCTTATCACTGGGATTTACCCTCGAAGTAGATCGGATTTTCTATGAAGTTTTTGGCTACTAGCGCACTCATAATTTTAGCTTCAACTTGTTTTGCCGCAGACTCGGCAAACCCTCCGTCTACGCTTAGGGATTCGATTGCTACCGCACTTGCAAAGAACCCGCAGACTCGCTCAACGGATTTGTTTTTGCAGTCTGTGCACTTTGCGACGAAAGCGGCTAAAGCTTCGCGTCTTCCGTGGGCGCAGGTGTCTTGTTCAGCTCGTCTGAACGTTGATACTTACAAGTACGACGATCTTAATCGGCAAACTAACGGTGCTAGCGCCAACTGTGGTGCATCGGCTGGTGTAACTCTATTTGATGGTGGAGCTAATAGCGCTCGCTATCAAGCCGCGAAAGCAAATGAGTTGGCGACTCGGTATCTCTACGACACAGCAGATTCGCGCTTTGATAATACAAAGGGCGAGCTTGCGATGAATACGTTCAATGCGTTTTTGAAACTCTCAGGTGCTCGCATTTCGATTGAGTTTCGTACGCAAGTGTTGAGTATCTTTAAAAAGTTTTTACCTTTAGTTTCTGGCCGCGATGACAGCGATCTTGAAAAGCAGAATTTGAATGCGGCAATCAAAGACGTTGAGGCACTCCTTACTGATGCGATCAACGAAGAGTCAACACAGGTTGATGAGTTTGAGCACTACGTAACGCTTGCGCCGGCTGATCGTCTCGAATCAATGGACGATGCAATTGACTCTATGAAAGTTCCTGCAACTCCAGAAGCGGCCGAAGCTATTGCCTTGAGTAGTGGACCTGACGTTCTTCGTCGAGGAGCGGAAGTTGAAATGCTCTCTTGGAGTTTACGTGCGCTTCGTGCGCAGCAAGGTCCGCAAGTTTCGTTAAACGCATCCGTCAACCGCGGAAATTATTTTGATCGCATTGGACCCACTGATTACGCAAACACAAACAAATCAGTTGGTGTGACATTGACGATCCCGTTTAACTTTGGACAAAAGCATCAAGTTAGCGCTGCGAAGAAGGCGCTTGAGTCTAAGGAGCACGCGAAGCAGGCGGCGATCGCTGAGGCGAAGCACACAATCCGCAAGATGTACTCGCAACTCGCTAACGCAAAAACGAGTTACTTGAACTTAGATAAAAACTATCGCCATCAGTTGGCTAATGTTCAATCGCTAGTTGCGCGCGTTGAAGCAGGTGAGCGCGAATTGAAAATGAGCGACGTGTTGAGTTCAGTAAATTCGTTCAGACAGCAGTACGGTCTGAGAACTGAAAAACAGTTCAGCATCATCACTTCGTTGTTTAGCATTCAGCAGGCGACGGGGTTGTTGCTTGAGAAGTTTGCGCCTTCGGAGAAGCCTTAATCGTTATCTTCGTCTGAGATGATACCGATTTGACGTCTCGGTTTTTCCGGAGAAGATACAAAAGAACGAATGGCATCGAAAATGACCTTAAATTGTTTATCGTATCGTTCTTCCAGCCGATTAAGCCGCAATGAGAGTTATTGATGTGAAATAAGGAACCGTCGGAGAGCGACGAATTCCCTGATGATTTCGATATTAATTTTAATAGCCAACGGACTTCTCAAAACGCTTGAAAGCATTGCGATGCCTTGTTCTGTAAACGCGTATGGCAGAATACGGACTCCACCCCAACTTGAAATCACAGATTGTGATTTCAAGTTACCGAGATCCTCAGCATCAAGCTGAAACATAAAATCGTCAGGAAAGCGCTCGGTATTGCGCTTTACGGCCTGAACAAGCGCACGGGGCTCAACTTCATAAAGGTGAGCTAAGTCGGAACTGAGCATAATTTTTTGCCCTCGGATGAGGTAGATTCGTTTTTGAATCCAGGCGCGATCGATCGGTTTCATATCAGCGACCTTCATTCAGTTTCCATACCCATGCGAATAAGAATAATCATTGAAATTGCTTAGAGAGCGGAGCGCATTTCGGACAGTCGCAGGTTTTAGGCCGAGCGGCCGATTTAACGGTCACTCGGATTAAATTAAATCTGCAATTCTTTGAATGGGCACAGTCACTCGCAGGAAAACATATCTCTGAGTGATCACATTTATCCAAATGAGACATCTAAAACAAAAATTCGTCTCTAGGTAAGCTAACGAAATCGTTAGATATTTACTTATATTCTAATAATTATTCGATCACAAAACACAGAAATAAGGTTACGACACGCGTCAATTCCGGTAGTCTTAATTTATCGGAAATCAGGGTCGAGAGTGCGGAATGTAAGCGGCGAAACTCTTAAGGTTCGGATCAATAAACCAGGGGGGACGTATGAACAAGTTTTTAGGAACACGCAATATTTCGCGCGCAATTATTTCTACAAGTTTGCTAGCTACTCTGACTTTAGGTTGCAGTGGGCAGTCGACTTCAGGCGCCAAATCGTTAAGCTTTGTTGGATCACTCAAGATGCAGGCTAATGTCGCGCGAACAAAGCTCGATTATCTGCTGAGCTTTGTGCTGCCGAGTGCATATGCTGAGGCTTCAGCTATTGCGGATGCAATGGCCAATCAAGTGGTACTAAGTGAAGCTTGGATTGCTCTACAGGAAATCAAAGTTAAAG
>JANOUF010000328.1:0-4615 GCA_031416685.1 Bdellovibrionales bacterium | reverse complement strand
TCAGGATGCAATATCGATGGCGTGTTAAGCGTCAGCCAATCGATCAATCTCGTCGATAAAAAAGGGAAGCTAGTTCCGCTTCAAGCGGGCCGAACTTATAAAGCTGAAGTTGGCTCTGATGATGGCAAGCTTGAGTTCAATATTAAAATCAACGGCAAAGAGCGTAAACTTAAGCTTCGTCTTCCATATGGACAAAAGATGCCGAAGCAGAACGGAACCATTGCAATTGCGGCTGCGGAATCTGGGCAACCAGTGGATATCGTCGGTAGACTTCGCACGGATAAAGATGCGAGCAACGACATTCTGGGTGTTGAGGCTTGTTCGAAACAAAGCTACCAAAAAGTTTGTCAAAAGGTGATCACGACGGATGCTCAAGGTAATACAACAGCGACAGTTACCTGTAGCACTCAGCCGGTTCTTTTGCAGGGTAAGCAAAAAATTGTTTACCACTATCTAACAACAACAACTCGCGCGGCGATTTTGCTTCTTGATCCAGTTTCCAAAGCTGAAGTCGCAAACTTCAAAGGCCAAGAGTCTTCAACTCAAACAATCGTTACATTTCGCGGTAACTGCCGAGTGAATGGCGGCGGCTACGATTATGACGACCACGGCAGTCACGGCGGACATTACGAAAACGTTGATTACGACGACGACGGTGATTTCTCGATCAGTGACAACGATTAACGACTCGCGCTTTCAGATAAAGACGTAATGGAGCAAAAGATTGAGGAGCGATAAAACCATCGCTCCAAAAATCGCTGCAAGCCATCCCTTGATGTTGAAGCCAGGCAGAAGTGCAGCGCTAATTTTCAAGATTGTGCCGTTAACAACGAAAGTGAAAAGCCCGAGGGTCAAAAGATTCACGGGCAAAGTTAGAAACATAAAAAGCGGCCACAACAAATAGTTCACAACACCAATCACAAGTGCCGAAATCATTGCGACCAGGAAGCCACGAACTTCAAATCCAGCTATGATCTTTGATGTGAGCAGAACAGCTAGCCCTGCGACTAGCCAATGCACGAAGAACGACAGTCCCGAGAGTTCAAAGTTCATTAGTTGCCTCCGTTTGAGATGCTTCCTTTGAGTATCCATTAGCCCAACGCACGGTCAACCGTTTCAAAATAGGACGTGCATTTTCCTCGAAGTTTCGATAAGATATAAGTATCAGCTCTCGATAGTTTTCTAGATTTATCGATTCTCTTGCTTTTTCTTTCTGAATTTTTTCCGATTTTTTTCTTAAGTCTTTTCTGATTCTTCTCGGTTCTCGAATTGTCTGAGTTTTGAACGGGTCACTTTTCACAAGGGGATAGTTCATGGCAGCACAAGTCATATCGTTTCACTGCGTATTGAAGAATAAGCTTGGCCAAATCATCAGCTCAACAACAGCTCGTGATGTGCTAACCGAAGGCTTCACTGTAGGCGTATTACCTGCACTTGCGCTCGCTCTAAAAGACGTCATTCGCGGCGAACGCCGCACGATTAATTTACGGGCCGAAGAGGCTTACGGATTCTATGATCCTAAGCTCGTTGTTAAGCGCTGGCGTGAAGAGCTCATGGCGGGAGATGGCATTCGCGAAGGCGAACAAGTCCGTTACATGATCAACGGTGTCGAACGGCTTTGTCGGGTAATCGATTCGTCTGAGAACTTTGTCACGCTTGATGCGAATCATCCGCTGGCGGGGCAGGATTTAGTTTTTGAGATCGAAGCCCTCGAAGCTAGAGCCGCAACTGCTGGCGATTTTTACGATGAGCCACCGGTCGGAAAGCTTCTTCATTAGTCTCAAATTGAGACACTCGGGCGGTGACCGTCTAGTTGGCTGTCACCGCTCAAGTCATTAAGCGGCACTGCCAAAATTCGTCGCCTCGTAAACCTGTTTAATTCGAGTGAGCAGAGATCCATCTTTGCTCTAGTTCTTCCTCGTGAAGAACATCGTTTTAGTTATATTTTTGCTAACTCAGGGTTGCGCGCAAAAGCCGACATTAAAGCCCATGTTCGAAAACTTGTCTGTGGAACCGATTGCGACTTCTTTCTACCAAGTTGAAGACGTAGCCCCCGCTGGTTCGATTTCAGTAAAAGATTTTGGAGCTATTGGCGACGGTGTAACGAACGATACAGACGCATTTGCAGCGGCATCAGCCTTCATCAATACACAAGATGGCGGAACGATCTTCATACCTCGCGGAACTTACGTTGTAGGTCGACAGATTTTTACTGCGGGCGCCGGCTACAAGCCGCATCCGATTATAAAAATTCAAGATTGCGCTCAGCCTGTGAAGATCATTGGCAACGGTGCAAAGTTTATTGCGGCTCCGGGGCTTCGTTTTGGATCTTTTGATCCACAAACAGGTGCGGCAGTCTCACCTCAACTTCCATTTTACGATCATGCTTTTGCCGCCCACGCGTATTCGATGATTGAACTTCTTAGGAATGAAAATGTTGAAGTCACTGATCTTGAGTTAGACGGAAATGTCGATGAGCTAGAGATCGGTGGTCAGTGGGGAGATACTGGTTGGCAGATTCGGGCCGCTGGTGTTTGGGCGATGAATAACAGCAATCTGACTCTGAAGCGCGTTCATTCTCATCATCACGCACTCGACGGCATTACGATTGGTTTTGCCGGCCTCACCGAAGTGAGTATGCCGACTCCAACGAGTCTTGAGAGTATTATTTCTGAATACAATGGCCGCCAAGGTTTTTCTTGGGTAGGTGGAATCGGCTTACGTGTGAGTGATTCCAAATTCAACTTTAACGGACAAGGTGTTGTTTCTTCTTCGCCTCGTGCAGGCGTTGATATCGAAGCCGAAGGCTCAGTTAATCGCGATGCGATTTTTGAAAATTGCGAGTTTGCCGCTAATGCGGGACCCGGTTTGGTGGCTGATTCAGGTGACAGTAGCAACATCACTGTTCGCAGGAGTAAGTTTGTTGCGACAACGTCTTGGGCAATCATACCGAACAAGCCATTCATGCGTTTTGAAGATTCTGAAATTCACGGATCAATCGCCAAGGCTTTTGGATCGACTTCATTGCCAGAATCGGCAACTCAGTTTTTGCGAACACAATTTGACGACGAAAATGTTTTCGGCTTTCCTGCGACGTTTGCTTACGGATATCTGATCGATCTTGGGGGCGGTGGATCTCACAATGTAGTTTTTGACTCGTGTACGATCACAAACAAGAAACAACGAGGGATGTACATCCAGGCGAGTCAAAGTGCGCCGGTAATAATCCGCAATTCAAATGTTGTTCATGGTTGGGCATCAACGAAGTTCGGAGACTTCCAGTCGTATTTTTTTGGCGCACGATTTGAGGGCACTCGTTTCACGGAAGCGTTTACTTCCTCTGTTTTACCAGGCTCTTATTATGCTTCAATGCAATCAGCTGAGGTAGGTGCCTCGTGCTCGGTTTCAGGGAGTGCTGTACGTGTATTAGGTCTCACTACGGGTACTCTTCTCGAGGGTCTTTACCCAAAACTCTAATCCATCTTCGTGTTTTGTGCTAAGTTTAGCATCGATATGGCGCACTCTCTTTTTGACCAAAGAAAAACCGAAAAAATGCCGGTCTTATTTATCGGCCACGGTTCACCAATGAACGCGATCATTGACAATCCATACACGCAAGCGCTCAACCGGTTGGGCCAGACGTTCCCTCGTCCTACAGCGATTCTTGTTATCTCGGCACACTGGATGAGCGAAGGAACATGGGTGACCGAAATGCCCAAGCCAAAAACGATTCACGATTTCTACGGCTTTCCTCAAGCACTTTTCGATATCCAGTATCCAGCGCCAGGCAGTCCTGAGCTTGCGCAACTTGTGCAAGACACAGTTATCGACCCAAAAGTTAATTTGGATACCGAGATGTGGGGCCTTGATCATGGTACATGGGCGGTGCTTCGGCATATGTATCCAAAAGCCGATATACCAGTCGTACAGCTGAGCATCTATATGGAGCAGCCACCTGAGTACCATGTGAAGGTGGGCCAGCAATTGGCGAAACTGCGTGAGCGTGGCGTTCTGATTCTTGGGAGCGGGAATCTCGTTCATAACTTGCGGCAAATTCGCTGGGAGGCTGGTGCGGCTCCGCATGACTGGGCACTCGAATTCGATGAGTGGCTTAAACAGAAACTTGAAAATCGCGATTTCGATTCTGTTCTAAATAAGTTTCATGAAACTGAAGCGGGACGTTTAAGCATTCCGACAATGGAGCATTATTATCCCATCCATTACGTCTTAGGCGCGGCTGATAAGACCGATAAGCTTTCATTCGTTTATGAAGAATTGCAAAACGGATCGATTTCTATGCGGTCCGTTCAATTGGGATAATTACTTAGACATTACAGCTTGAAGTGCTTGGCGAGCCGCTGGGTTTTCGTTTCCGAGCTGGTAGCCAGCTTTTGCGATACCAAGCCGCATGCTCTCAGGAACTGTATCGAGGCCCCAAATTTGGTTCGCAATTTTTGCTGCATTCTTTGCCGAGCATCCCGAGTAGGCGAGGAACATCGCGAACACGGAAGGTCCTCGATGTTTCATTCCGTTGCAACCGATCGCTAGATAGCCTTGGTCGACAGCACACTCAACCATGTTGATCGGGTTGTCGGCGAATTCGGCTTTCAGTTGG
>JANOUF010000327.1:0-7627 GCA_031416685.1 Bdellovibrionales bacterium | reverse complement strand
CCGATCTTTTCGCTGCAAACAGTACTCGTTATAATCTTGCTGTTCTTTTTTAGAATTCAGATTGGCGCCGCTACCGTTACTGCATTCTTTTTTAAGTTTGTTGCGTGGATCGTAGATCCAGCGGCGAATGCGATCGGCATGGCGGTACTCGAGATGCAGTCACTAGAGCCAATTTTCACTCAACTCTATAACATGCCGATAGTTCCGCTAACACGCTTCTACAACAGCATCGTCATGGGCTCAGGGATTATCTCATTACTTCTCTTCCCATTTGTATTCTTAGGCTCACGCCGCTTCGTCCGCCAGTATCGCGCAACAGTGGTTGCTCGATGGAAAGAATCAAAAGCATTCAAGGCACTGAAGGCAACGACCATTTACAACATGTACTCGAAGTACGATTCACTCTACGGGCAATACTGATATGACAGAAGAAACTATCAAAACCAAAAAGCCAAAACGCAAAGGTCCGATCCGCTGGGAAGCCATCGTCCCGTTTGCGATCTTCGTAGCCCTCGTTTACATTTACTTTGCGCTATTCTTCGATTCGCATCTTCGAAAAGGAATTGAGTTCATTGGCACGCATGCTAACGGTGCCGAAGTAAATATTGATGATGTCGATACAAGCTTTTGGGGCGCTTCACTCCAAATTAAAAATATCCAAGTGACTGACGTCGATGAGCCCCAAAAGAACAAAGTCCAAATCGGCGAAATTAAATGGCGCATGATTTGGGATGCACTTTTACGAGGGAAAATCGCTGTTGCAGACGCTGGCATCTTAGAGGTCGGTATCGGCACCCCTCGTAAAACTCCGGGTCGCGTTCTTCCAAAGCCACCACCGGGAACTCAGTCAGCAACAGAGGGCATCCGGGAAGCAGCCGTTCAACAGCTCGAGAAAAAAATTGAAGGTAACGTCATTGGCGACATCGCGGCTATATTAGGCGGCACCGATCCGAACGATCAGCTAAAGAACATCGAAGCCTCTATCAAATCCACACTCAGAATTAAGGAACTCCAAACAGAGCTCCAGAATAAAGAAAAAGAATGGAAAGAGCGCCTCGCTTCTCTTCCCGCTTCAAAAGATCTCAAAGATTTGAACGAGCGACTAAAAGGAGTGAAGGTTGGCAACTTCAAAGATCCAAAAGAACTGCAAGCAAGCTTAAAAGAACTCGATACGATCTTCAAAGAAGCGGATGCAAAAGTAAAATCCGTTGAATCAACTGGCAAGTCACTTAACACCGACGTCAACGTTTACCAAAAATCGCTCTCTGATCTCGAAGCAATGGTTAAACAAGATATCGACGATCTCGAATCACGACTGCAAATTCCAAAACTTGATGTCAAAAGCATGGCGATGAACTTATTCGGCCCAATGCTTCTAACAAAAGTGAAACAAGCTAAGTTCTACATGGAAAAAGGCCGCCAGTATTTACCCCCGAAGAAAACCCCGGAAGAAAAAGCAAAGTACGACCCGCCAAAACCACACGAGCGAATTGCAGGTCGCAACTACAAGTTCGGTCGTCCAAATTCGTATCCACTTTTTTGGCTACAGAAAGCAGAGCTAAGCTCAAATCCGAAAAATTCTGAGTACTCGGGTGACGTGAGCGGTACTTTGAAAAACTTAACCGACGACCCACCTTCGATCGGTGTCCCAACTACACTTACCTTCAAAGGTGATTTTCCGAAGCAAGATATGTCTGGAGTCCTAGGAGAAGTCGTCGTCGACCACACGACAGAGCGTCCTTTAGAAAAGCTAACCGTGAAAGTCGGAGATTTCCGTCTGAAAGGCCAGAGCCTAGTTGATTCGACAGACGTAAAGCTTGGCTTCGCGGATGCTCGCGCGGCTTCAGAATTAAAAGTTCAGCTCCAAGAAGAAAACGTCGAGATCTCATCTCGCAGCGAATTCACCAATGTGAAGTACGACGTCTCGGCTCAAAACAAGAACGTACAGGAAATTCTTACCAACGTGATCAATTCCGTACCAACCGTTACTCTCAACGGCGCCGTAACCGGCACATGGGCGAATCTTGATCTTTCTCTCAATTCAAACCTTGGCGTAGAACTTCAGAAAGGTTTCGAACGAGAAATCCAAGCAAAGATTACTGAGGCAAAAGCAAAAGTTCGTGCATTAGTAGATGAGAAAATCGGCGCTGAAAAAGAAAAGTTGATGGCTCAATACAAAAAAATCGAGTCACAGCTAAAAGGCCAAGTCGCCGCAAAACAAGACGAGATCAATAAATTCAAAGGCCAAGTGGACGACGCAAAAAAGAAGGCCACAAAAGAACAAACCAAGAAGCTCGAAGGCGAAGCCAAAAAAGGCCTCGATAAACTCCTCAAAGGCGGAAAACTTAAGTTCTAAGCTTAAGTTTTCTTCTCACTGCCACCCAAACAAAGGCCCTGCATAAGGGCCTTGTTCGTCCAAGAAAAGAAACCAAGGCTTGTCGAAATTTGCGTCGTAATCCCTGTGATTCTGCCCGATGGGCATGCCACCAATAACTTCGCATAAGCATCATCGACGTAATTCGTATCGCTAACGAAACCCATAATAGCAAACTGCTCTGCACGAGCCTCAACCATTTCGCCGCTTTCAGGCGAAGCGTACGGAACAAAGTCCGAAGCATGCACAAGATGAACTGAATGAGCGCAACCCGAAAGCAAAATTACAAATAGAGCACCAAGCAACTTCATCTTAGTTCGCCTTCGCTGATGTACCAGCGTTGCAATAACCAGTCGCTACTACCCGCTTCGTGAAAACCAACAAATAAGATATCGTTTCATCTTTAGTTAAAATCCCCGAGACGATTCCGTCTGGGCATTGTTGCTTAAGATCGTTCACCAACGGATCAACGAAATCGTTATTGAAGTTAAAGAACAAAAAGATCGTCTTTGAAACTTCCGCACGTACAGGACGCGAACGTTTTGCCGGAATAGGTGTTAGCGAAACCGAATTGATACTCGCACAACCTGCCAACTGCAAACAAAGCAAAGTAGAAAAAATAAACTTAAACATCAAATATCTCCCTCGGTATCAGCTGGCGCTTCTTTGCGAGCCTTGCGGCAAAAGCCGGTAATTTTAACGATCTCTCCGGAAATCACCGGGTATTTTCTTGTTTCACGAACGGACATCAATCCAGTGACTTTTCCCGAAGGACACTTCTCATGGATTTGATAAATTAATCGCTCAGCATACTTCTCGGTATAAACCGGATTCCCCGTGCGAGGTCCAAGCTGGAATAATCCAATTATCCCCGCAATCCCGCCAGCAGCATCGCCACCTTTGGTATTGAACTGCTTTGCGATGCCGCCGATTTCCTCGACGCTCACGCCTGTCTCGCTGACTTTAATGTCAAACGGGATCATCGCATCGGATTTTCGGGCATCGATTTGCCCCAATTGCACGTGGTGCATAAACGCGCAGCCAGTCAGCAAAAGCGCTGGTGCATATAGAAATAGATTCTTTAGAGATGTTTTCATGCCCCTATGATCGTCTCGAGCAAGGAGCCTTGCAACGAAAGAGCGGGGCGTCGCTATCACTTACGAGTGAGATTCTCGAAAAACGCGATGGCTTCTGGCGTCGCCCAGTTGTCGATACCCGCCACCTTGCGAAGCAGTTTCCCATCTCGAGCAACTAAAAAACTCTCCGGAATTTTGCCCACTCCATACCGATCCGCAATCGCACGGTCTTTGTCCCACAACATGTGAATGTTCGTTTTTGGCAGGCCAAAAGCTTTTAAGAAAATGTCCATATCCTCTCGAACTTCATCGGTCGAAATGGCAACGAGTACAACTTCACCGTTAAAGCGTTTTATCAGTTCGATAAACGACGGAAACTCCTGCACGCACGGGTTGCACCACGATGCCCAGAAATTCACGATCACGACTTTCCCACGAACCTCCGAAAGAGAAAATTTCGAACCGTCAGTCCGAGGTAACTCAAAATCCGGAACGCCCTCTTTTTCCATTTTATCGAGAAGGGAATATTGCTTAGGCGTCGTCTGAAATGTCAGACGGTCTTTGTTCATTGAGTAGTAAAACCCAAGGCCAACAATAACGACAACGACTGCAAGGAGGCCTTTTACGTAGACACTCATTTCTCTACTTCATCCTTCTAGATAGCTGAGCACAATATCAAAATTCTGATTTAACTCGATCATCTCTGCGTGGCTTCCACCCTTGTCAGGGTGAAATACCCGAGACAAAAGCTTCTTCGCCGATCGCAATGTTTCTTCGTCAATCTTGTCCTTCATTTCAAAACCATTTTTCGAGAAGTACTGAAGAGCTTTCGCAACATCCTCGCCGTAGCTGCTTTGTGATGAAATCGACGACCCCGGTCCACTTTTCCCACGAGCTTTTTGCTTTTGATACTGCTGCTTACGATAGTCAGACTGCTTTGTTTTAAGCTTTGCCTGAAATTCGCTTTGCCGAGCCGAAGACTTCGGCCCCTTCTTAGATGCATTCGCATCTTCGACTTTTTCTATTTCGGTCTTCGAATCAAAAAAGTCGGGATGCTTCTCCCCTACCGTCATTATCGTGGCCCAAATATGTTTACAAAATTGCCCCTTGCCGGAAGCTGAGCATGTACAAGAAGCCCTAAAGGCTTTACTAGAAATCGAATCAGAAGAAAACGAAATGCGAATAGGTGGGGTAGCTTTAATAATCGCAGCAATCGAAGTGTCAGACGCATTCGACACGAAGACAGCATCATCAGCAAAATAGTCTAAACCCTGCTTTCGCACCTCAGGCTTGAAATAATGCTCGAGCGATTCAACATCCAACATAGCGAACGATTTAGCACCCCTTCGCTCGTGAGTCGAATAGCGAAGCGCCCAAAACAAAAGACCATGATTGCCTTTAACGCAACGCTACTGAAACAGCGCGCTGAAGTCGTTTTTTCTGACTTATTTTTTAGAACGCGTACGCGGCGATGGGAAAACCTTCTTAAGTTCATCGATGATGCTCTCGAAGGCTTCATCGAATGAAGGCGCTTCCTGGAGTGAGATCGTTGCTGTTTTCCAGCCTCGCTTGAGAAGCGAAACATCTATTTTAGACAAGTACTCGATTGGGTCATCTGGCATTTCCGTTCTACGAAACTCAAAGCAGCGCTTGATCGCTCGCTTCAAAATGCTCGAATTAGCCTTGGGGAGATAGTAGTACAAGTCGAAAATATCCTTTGCGCGTGAGTTTTGGTCGGCACGCACAACGATTGTTTGAAATTTTTCCGCAATAATTGTTTCGATTGGATAGATTTGCCAATTCAGTTCGCCTTCTCCGATGAACTCTTTTGTTTGCGCTTTGACCGGCGCCGGTGTCACCGGGTCACCAATTCCCACATCGAAATTGATGATCCGGGAGCGCCGTAGATCTTTGGGTTTCTCTCCGACTCCAGCACGGAAAGTTTGGCGAATACCGCCATATTCACCTTGCGTCCGAAGGTCGATCTGAGATTCAAAAACAAACCAAGCTCCATCCTCAATATCCCCTTCAATCGCCTGCGCAGTGCGCTTGAGAGTCGAGGTAGCATTAGACTTTAGAAGAAGTGCATCGAGATCAATCGTATATCGCGCTGAATTGTAAACGCGGAGCCCAACGTAGCCTCCTTTAAAGACAAGAGACTTTGCGAGCTGCGGATTTGAAACAAGACGCGCAAGAAGTCTTTCCAATAGGAAGGCTGTCGCCAGACTCTCGTAAGGGATTTTCTGCGCCTTTGAAAGCTTGGATAACTTTGCAGCGATGGATTTTGCGTGATCCGCTTTCTTCACGTCACGATCGCTTCCCAGAATTTTTCAATGACAGGACGAAGCTTTAACTTCGTCGCCATTTCGCCGAGCTTCCGCTCGGTAGTCAAATTATCCTGCAAAGCCTTTCTGGCAGCGTTGATTGCAAGTCGAGGACCAAGCTTGCTGCTATAGCGAAGCGCTTCGATAATGGTTCGCTCGATATTCGTCATCCGATAGAACTCCAATTTATTGATGCCCTCTGTGGGCGAGGTCTTGGTCCTTAGCGTACGATAGAATTTGTTGTGATCAGATTTTTCAGGCGGAGCAATGATCCAGACTTGTGACGGCGGTTGATTAACCAATCTGTAATGGAATAACGCTGAAAGTCCACCGATCGCCGAGTTCGGCCCGAAGCGAGCACAAGCAACAGCAAAGTCGATTTCTTCTGGCGGAATTTCAAATTCCGGATGCGCATAAAGTCCGTAGCCGAGCCGGCGTATTCTCTCATCTTTGACCAGGCGGCTCAGAGTTGCTTGCGAAACTCCGAGATGCTTTCGAAGCTCGGACGTTGTCATTAAGTTGAATTTTTTTATTTTCTTCGGGGCTCTTTTTTGCATTACACCATAAATGAATGAATTTACCATTTTGTCAAATAAATGGTAAACTCGCTCATCGCACTAGTTCTGTATAATTAGAACAAGAGGGTACAGATGCAAAAAAAAACGCGAAAGAAAGTAACCACCGTCCGCGAGCACTTGAGGCATACGCCTATTTCACAGAAAAATCCGGCCGGCCTTACGATCGTAGACCAGCATCCTCGACATCTGCCTGGAACATATCTCGATGCTGACGGAATCACGCTGCTCGCGAAGAATTACGACCGACGCCATATTGTTTTTCCGACTGCCGGAAAACTGAAAAAATATAAAAACGCTGACAAGTACGACGATCTCATCGCCATCTGGACTGATTACTTTAACAAGAAGGTTGGCGCGGAAGCTTTGCTTGATCCTGACGTCGTAAAGGCACTAATCGCCAGTGAATCCAGCTTTAGAGAAGATCCGCCGAATCCAATCGCGATTGGTATCACCCAAATTACGAAGGAAACTCTCAAAATTCTTCAGGATCCAAAGGGTGAAGCGAAAGACTTTCTTTTCAACAAGATCCGACAGAAAGATCTGAAAAATCCGATTATTGCCATTCCAAGGGCTATACGTTGGCTTTTTCTAAAGAAAGCGACCGTACTCAACGTGGCACTCGCCAGCGCAGTCATCGTCATCATCGGTGTCTGGATGATGAAAGCGACTATCATCAAAAAATCAGATTACCAAAAGTCGCACGCACTCAATGACCTCATAGATTCAGACAAGGCCGGGGATGCGCAAAATATTACTCCCCAGCAAGCGGTGGGGACAAGTGTGACTTCCCGAGATTTCGCAGATGACGGCAAAGCGACTGCGAAAAATATCGGTGAATTAGACAGGTCTGCACTTGTTATAGCGCCGGCAACGAAACCAGATAGCGGAAGCCAGACGCCAGCGCCAACTTGGAATGTTGTTCTTGAGCAACCCGGCGTTCTCGTCATCAATGGCCGAGAGTACGGCGTCGTCAAAACAAAAAATGTCAATCTGGCATTCGGCGTCCACGTTTTTGAAGTCCGCCGCAATGGAAAGCCAACGTCCCAGTTCACTATCGCTCTATCAAACGATACGCCAAAAAAGATTTCGGTAAAATAAATGGAAGAATTAAGCGCAAAACATCCGACGTTATTTGTCTTCGACCAAATTGGTGAGCTGCTCTGTTCACACGTCGTAGTCAACAAGACATTCTCGCTATCCGGTGCTTTTGGCAGTGATGTAACTATCGCTGAGCTTGGAACTCAAGTTCTCTACCTACGGATGAGCGAACATGGC
>JANOUF010000326.1:0-8463 GCA_031416685.1 Bdellovibrionales bacterium | reverse complement strand
CACGCGTTGAATAGCATCATGTGTGGCACCATGCTCACGCGCAGCCAAAGCAGCCGCCATGATATTATCAATCGAGTGTTTGCCACGCATCTTCATGTTTTTCACTGAGTACGTTTCGATTTCAGGGCCCGTGCGAACGCGAACGGTGTCCTTAATACAAACCGCACCACCGATTTGCATGATGATCTGATCTTCAAGAACAGGACGACGTGAGAAGTAGAAAATCCGTCCGCGCTGAACTGCTAGGTCACGTGCCAGCTCAACAACCGCATTGTCGTCAGCATTTAAAATAGATGTCGTACTCTGATTTGTGTTTTGGAAAATGCGACGTTTCGCATTGATGTAATCTTCCATCGAGCGATATCGATCTTGGTGATTTTCCGCGATGTTCGTAAACACGATGTTGTGCGGAGTGAACCGCTCGCAATGCTCAAGTTGGAAGCTAGAAACTTCTGCGATCACAACTTTCACTTTTTGACCCTGGCGAAGATACTCAATGAGTGGCTCACCATAGTTGCCACCAAGCCAAGCGGTTACTCCCGACTCTTTTAAGAAGAGTTCGATCAACTTACACGTCGTGCTCTTGCCGTTGGTACCCGTCACCGCGATGACCGGCTCAGTAATGAACCAGCTTGCGAATTCAAATTCGCCTGTAACTTGCACGCCATGGCTTCGAGCGTAGTCAAAGATTTTCAGATTTGGTGGAACACCCGGGCTTAAGACAATCAAATCTTGTGCGAGAAAGACTTTCGGCGTGTGGCCACCTAAATCGTACTGCACACCGAGGCTGTCGATCTGCTCAAGCGCAACTGAAAGTTCGGCGCGCGACTTATGGTCACTGACCGTAACGACTGCGCCATTCTCTCGAAGGAATTTAACAACTGCAACGCCGCTGCGAGCGAGCCCGACGACGAGTACGCGTTTGTCTTTTAGGTCAGCTGGGGTGCTGATTGGATTCGGATTCATTCTCTTACCTCAATTTCAGTGTGCTTAAGCTCAAGATCGCTAGAAGAATGGAAATGATCCAAAAGCGAACAATGATCTTTGTTTCGGTTAAACCTTTTAATTCAAAGTGATGGTGAATCGGCGCCATTTTGAAAATGCGCTTACCCGTGAGCTTGAAAGAAGCGACTTGCGAAATAACGGAAAGCGCTTCCACAACAAATACGCCGCCAAGAATCAGAAGAAGAATTTCGTTTTTAGTGAGAACGGCCATCGTTCCGATGAACCCGCCGATTGAAAGTGAACCAACGTCACCCATAAAAATTTGAGCGGGAAACGTGTTGAACCATAAAAAGCCTAAGCCCGCAGCTACCATTGCCGCGGCAAGCGGGGCCAACTCACCTGCTCCAGGTATGTACGGAATCTGCAGATAGGTTGCGATCTGCGAGTGGCCAGCAACGTAAGCAAATATCGCAAGCGTTCCCGCATTTATAATCACCGGCACAATCGCCAACCCATCAAGTCCGTCAGTTAAATTAACTGCATTTGCGCAACCGACAATTACGGTTGCACCAAAAAATATATAGAACCACCCAAGTTCAAAAACGACGTTTTTTAAAAACGGCACATGCACGTCCGTTGAAAATTTAAAAAACTTAATCAACGTAAAGAGCACAGCCATGGCGATCAGATATTCGCCAGCCAAACGAAGTCTACCCGGAAGACCTTTCGTATTTTTCTTACTCACCTTTAAATAGTCATCGATGTAGCCGATGTAACCAAAGCCAAGAGTGACCATCATCGTTGCCCAAACCAATGGATTTAAAATATCCATCCACAAGATGGCTGGCGTAAGTAATCCGATTAAGATCAACCCGCCACCCATGGTCGGAGTTCCTGCTTTTTTCTGATGACTCTGTGGTCCCTCTTCACGAATGCGCTGACCAATTTGTTTACTCACTAAACTTCGGATGAAGTAGGGACCAGTGAGCAAACAAATCGTGAATCCCGTGAAGAACGCGAAAAATGTTCGAACGGTGATGTAGCGGAAAATATTAAAAGCGGAAACCTGATCAGAAAGCGAAAATAGATAATGATAAAGCATGTTGGGACGCTATTCCTCTCGGGCCTTGTGGTGATTGGCCTACTACTTTTGCTTAAAGTCGAGAGGCTGCCACTCTTGTAAGAGTCGCTCCAGCTGCATGCCTCTCGAACCTTTCATCAACACGATGTCCGAGGGACTTATCACAGGCGGGCCATCAGATGCAAGAAGATGTTCATAAGTATCTGATAATACTGATTTTTTTAAAAAGCCTTTTGAGGTGAGTCCGGCCCTAAATTCGGAGTGTGAGGGGCCATAAAAGTAGATCTCGTCGAAGTCGCATTCCGCTGCAATTTGGCCAACTTCACGATGCACTTCGGGTGCTGAGGCGCCCATTTCACGCATCTCAGCGAGCACCGCAATTTTTTTCCCGCCGCTTGCGCGCGCAAGCGAAGCAAAATTTCGAAGTGCCGCTCGCATACTTTCTGGGTTCGCATTGTACGCATCGAACAGAACGCGACCACCACTTTTTAAATTTACCCACTGATTACGGCCCCAACCACTTCTACATTTTGGAAGTGCTGCCCAAATCTCTTTTGCAGTCATGCCGCACGCAAGAGAAAAACCAGCCGCTACCATCAAGTTATTTACATTGTGCGCGCCAAAAACCGGGACAGTGGTATGTCCTTTGACTCCATCGATAATACCTTCAAGTTGCAGATCGTCGATCCCGCTCGCCACGATACGAAGTTGGATCTGTGCAGTGCGGTCTTCACTTGAAAATGAAAACAATCGTCCGTCGCCGTAAGCTCCTGACTTCGCTTTTTCAAACATGGCTTTTGTGTGAGGGTTGTCGAGATTAAAAATCTTTGCCGACGACTTCGATGAGTCGATGTAAATTTCCTCTTTTGCTTTGGCTACTCCTTCGATGCTGCCAACACCTTCGAGGTGACCTCGACCAACCATCGTTACCGCAACAATGTCGGGTGCGGCGATCTTTACGAGCTCGCGAATTTCCCCTGGGTGATTCATTCCCATTTCGATCACGGCAATCTCATGCTCAGGTGCAATTGATAGCAAGCTAATTGGCACGCCCCAATGGTTATTGAAGCTACCCTTGCTGTATTGAACTTTCCACTTTTCGCTCAACATCGCAGCCGCAAACTCTTTCGTTGTCGTCTTTCCGTTAGTGCCGGTGACGCCAAGAATTTTTGCTTTCATTTGTTGGCGCCAATATTGGCCAAGCCGTTGAAGTGCTTTCAGAGTGTCATCCACTTCAATAACAGTTGTTTTAGTTTTAATTTCTTCGAGCTCGCTTGAGCTCGGGAAGCGATGAGCAATGACCGCCGCAGCTCCGGCAGAGAGTGCTTTTGATAAAAACGCATGAGCGTCGAAATTATCTCCCTTTAATGCAAAAAAGATCTGATTCTTTAAGTCAGCGCGAGTATCGGTACCTACGCCTGTGAATCGTGTATGCACTTTCGAGAGGGCTTTCCCTTTTGTCCCAGCTACTAGTTGTTCTAATGTCATTTCCCACAACATGCTTCAGCTCTCCGCAACATTTTCTGTGACTAATTCTCTGACCACTTCAAAATCCGAAAATGGAAATTTCTGCGCGCCAATTTGCTGATAAGTTTCGTGACCTTTACCCGCTATAAGCACCACATCGCCGAAGCTTGCTTCTTTAAGTGCGAGCGCCAAAGCTTTTCTTCGATCAGCCTCGACGATGACTTTGGATTTTTGCTCGTTGGCATTCGCACCTTCAAGTGCATCTTTAATGATTGCGTTTGGATCTTCAGTACGTGGGTTGTCGGAAGTGAGAATCACTAAATCCGATCCACCCAGTGCAGCCTTCATCATCAATGGCCTTTTACCGCGATCTCGGTCACCACCGCAGCCAAATACAGTAATAATTCTATTGCGAATTTGCGAAGCTGAGCGAACGCGGTTCAAATTTTCGAGAATCCCTGCAATGGCGGCATCTGTGTGTGCGAAATCAACGAACACATGTACCCCCTTGTTATTCGGCACGGCCTCAAGCCGTCCGCTCACCCCTTGAAACTTCTCAAGAGCTGCGACGCAAGTTTCGAGATGAGCACCCGCAGCTAAACCAACCGCAAGAGCTGCGGTTGCATTCTGCACATTGTGGACTCCTGCCATCGGCAAATTGATTTCGCATGCGCCTTGCGGAGTTTGTAGAGTAAATTTGGTTCCACTGAAATTTTGTCCGAAAACTTTGTAAGTAAAATCCGCCTCACTAGAACCAAAAGTCCACACGGTTGCGCCATCAGCGGATAACCGTCTTCCGTATTCATCATCTCTATTGATGATTGCAAAGCGTGCAGGCTTATCTGATCTGGATAGTAACTCGTGAAACAATCGTTGCTTAGCTGCGAAGTAATCTTCCATATCGGGATGGTAGTCGAGATGATCGCGACTTAAATTCGTGAATACAGCTATATCAAAAGGAACCTCATCGACGCGCGCTTGCTTGAGTGCATGCGACGAAACTTCCATCGCAACCGCCTTCGCACCCATGGTCTCAAACTCATGCAGTCTGCGCTGAAAACTCATCGGATCAGGTGTCGTCATTTCAGTTTGCCAAACTTGATCACCAAGGTGGTGATTGATTGTGCCGATCACACCTGTTGGCCAACCGAACTCAGTTAGAATCGCTTCAATCATGTAAGCCGTTGTTGTTTTCCCGTTCGTACCTGTTACGCCCACACAAAAAAGTCGCGAAGACGGTTCACCATAAAATTTTGCAGCAAGCTTATTCAAGACGTCCCTTGAATCCTCCGTGACAACAATTGCACCGGAAAAATCCTTGGGAATGCGCGCTTGATCTTCGACGACTAATGCAATCGCACCGGCACTCACAGCTTGTGTGATAAAATCGTGACCATCGGCCTTCACACCTTTAATCGCAACGAACACACATCCGCTCTCTATCTTGCGGGAATCAAAACAAACGCTACTCACGTCTTTGAGAGCGGCGTCGCCAAGTTTCAAATGCGGAAAAATTGTAAATAGTTGCGCGAGCTTCATTGCCCTCAATTAGAATCGATAAGAAGTTGAAAGTAAAAGGCCAATCGCGGTGGTTTTCGAGGTGTTGCTTCTGTCTTTACGTTCCCCTACCGCATAGAAGCCGCCCACTCCGGACTCAAATAGGTCGTGAATAGTCGTCCATCCGCCCGTAACTCCATAAAAAATCTCAGCGTTCGACGAGTCCGCCCTCTCCAGATTCTCAGTTAAAAGAGCGCCCATAGAGAGAAACTTACTCCCAAAAGTAATTTCGGTTCCGATTGATCCTCCGAAGGCGTTTGTTAATTCAACCGACTCCTCCTCGACGTCGTTTACACCGCCAACTTGGTAGGAGTTATAACTCATTTTGAATGAGTGATGGATGTCGGCAAGAATCCGTACTCTCGAGGACACCTCAGCGTTAATTCCTAACCCAATTTCAGCCGGAATCCTTCGCTTAAAGTCCTCTTCAACATCGTAAGGCTCACTATCGGCTTCGATTATCGCTGCACCTGTATTCACATACGTAGAGCCTTGCTTAAAACTTTTCACGGATCCGGAAATTTGAAGTGAACCCGGAATGATTCTGAGTCCTAACAAAATTTCCTCGGTGATTTGCGAATTAAAGCCAAGAATAGGTACCGCCACCAATGAAGATTCTTTGTCCTCAATCTGCTGCAGAGTATGAATAGACGCGCCTGAACCCGGATCCGTGAACCGCGCCTGCAACACGGAGTTATTGTAGTGACTACGGCTTTCAATCAAAATTGAAATACCAAAATCTGTTTTCTCTGAAATAACGCGCGCGAAGCTTGGCCCAACCATCAGCCGGTTTTCACGAAGATTAAGTCGTGATGGAACGACTCCAATTGCGTCGTCACGATAGGTGACTGGAATGCTAAAATCGTAGTTGGCTGTATTGAATGCAGATAGTGCTAAGGTGGAGCTGCCGAAACTCCAAGTGGACGTCACTTGCGTAGGAATGCCTTGAAACGTGCGGACGCCCGCTTCAATCTCACCTGTGATTTTTTGCTCGTAACTTTGATACGCAGTTGCCGAAACCGATAATTTTTTTGTCCGAATCCTTGCCAAGCCAGAAGGATTGTAAATGCCCGCAGCTGAATTTGCTCTTCGGGCAAATCCAGTGTTCGCGGTGTAAGATTCCTTTTCGCCGATGAAGACCGGAAGGTCCGCTCCGCTTTGAAAACAGAAGAGGATTAAGATAAAAAATATATAAATTCGCATCCGGGAAATTTAGTTTCAGATGCACCCAAGGTTCAAGTGATTATTGAATCGATCCGGGCTCGAGGACAACTTTGAGGGCCGCACCCTTTGATATTTGCGTTCCTACAGGTGGATAGAAATCACGAACGATTCCGTGTCCCTTTACTTGAAGCTCCATGCCGCTCCCCTGCATGCGTCGAATCACCTCACGTAGGGTTAGCCCTTGTAGCTCAGGAACCGAAGTCGCTGCGGCCAAAGGAGCTTCGATTGCTTGTGAGGCTGGTGCGGTTGCCGCAGTCGTACGTTTCACTAAATCGCTTTCACTAATCAAAATCGGAGAGAGGCCCGCTTGTCTGACAGCGAAGCTTGCCACTCGCGCAAAGACTGGCGCCGCAACTTGTGAGCCATAGTAGCCTTTGCGAGGATTATCGACTGAAACAAAGATCACGAACTTAGGTTCATTCGCTGGTAAGAATCCTGCAAAGCTTGATACGTAAGCTCCAGGAAGATAACCGCGGCCATTTGGATTTACTTTCTGTGCAGTTCCGGTTTTACCGGCTACTGGGTAACCAACTACTCGCGCATTAAAGCCAGTACCCTCTTCGGCCGTTACTGCCGATAAAATTAAACGCATCTTTGCAGAAACATCCTCTGGTAAAACACGACGTAAAGTTTTCGGGCCGATATCAGTATCATCACCCGTGTTGTAATCATGAATTCGTTTTACGATATAAGGTCTGCGAAGCCAGCCACCATTGGCGACGGCTGCGTAAGCGTTAGCAACTTGCAAAGGTGTGGCCGATACCCCGTGACCAAAAGAAATGTTTGCAAACAAGTGTTCGCGCCATGGGAGCGCATTCAAAATGCCTCGCGCTTCACCGGGTAAATCCACTCCCGATCGTGAACCAAAGCCAAAATCTGCGAGGGTATCGTGGAGTTGTTGTGCGCCAAGCTTCATCGCGATCTTCGCAGTGCCGATGTTCGATGAATACTGAACAATCTCGGTAACGGTAAGAGATTTAAATTTATGGTCAGAATCTCGGATCGTGCGCCCACCGATTTTAAATTTGCCATCTTCGCAATAGAACTTTGTGTTCGGCTCGATGAGTTTTTTCGCTAACGCTGCTGCGACGACAAATGTCTTCATCGTGCTACCAGGCTCAAAGGCATCGGTGACTGTCCGATTTCTTCGACGATCGGGCGCAAAGTCGGCGGCCTTGTTTGGATCATACGTTGGCGCATTCGCCATAGCTAAAATCTCTGATGTTTGTGCATCGAGAATCACACCTGTTGCAGCTTCGGCTTCATGCCTTTCAACAGCAGCGCGCAGCTCCTGCTCGAGCACGAACTGCAGATCGCGATCGATGGTCAGCTGCAGGTCGTTTCCGGCAGGCACTTCTGAAAAAAGTTGTCCACCAACGATCAGCGGCCGCCCGCGAGCATCTCGCTGAATACTGACGTCTTTTTTATCGGCTTCGAGCTGGGCGTTGTACTGAGCTTCGACGCCTTCCAGGCCGCCACCTTCACCGCCGACAAATCCAAGTACGTTTGCAAGCAAGCGATCGTTTGGATAAGTGCGCTTCGATTCTTCGACGAATCCAAGTCCCCGAATTTTTCTAGCCGCAATACGTTCGCGAGTTCCGTGATCCAAATGACGAGCAATCCAAACGAAACGCGATTTTTTCTTTCGCAATTTCTCAAGAATTGTTTTGTATGGAAGTTTTATCTCTTTTGCCAAAAACTTTGCGACCTGGCCGGACTCAGCCAAGATTTTTGGATCAACAAACAACGAGTGTGAAGTTGTCGAGATCGCAAGCTCTTGTCCGTTGCGATCCAGCACGTCACCGCGACGCGAGTTTAACGTCACTACGGTTTCAAATTGGCGCTTTTGAAGAGTTTCAAGACGCTTGTTCGGGATGATCTGCAAAAAAGCGGCACGCGTGATCATCGCTGTCCACAACACAGAAACCAGAATCAAGAGCAGAATAATTCTAGCTTTCATAAACCCTTTTATTGCTTAAGTGCAATTCCGTGATCGGTCATCTGGATGATCTGTCCACGTTCAGCGGCTTTCAGAGTGAGTCGCGACTGCGCGACGTTTTGCAAACGCTCTGGACGCATGATTTTAGCGAGTTGGACAATTTGTTCGCGATGTTGATCGCGAAGACGGCGCTCTTGTCGCGATAGCTTAAGGACCACGTAACCAACGCGTCGAACTTCCATCTTGAAAA
>JANOUF010000325.1:0-8820 GCA_031416685.1 Bdellovibrionales bacterium | reverse complement strand
CTAGTGAGACCCAACTAACTACTCGGTCGGTGAAGGATTCCGGAGTTAGGATCCTAAGGTCCTTCGAAAAGCCGCTCAATTTTTTGCGAGTAGCAAAAAATTGCCGGAACTTGAACCGCAGGACCCTAACTCCGGAATCCTTCACCGGCCTAGTACCTAGTCGTGTTGAGTCTCACTTTAGATCATCCGATATGTCCAATTGCAGAAGTTGTTGCTGTTGGAGCTGTTGATGTACTTCATGAGATTCATCGGAATTGTTTTATGCGCCCTAGTTTGTACGGCGTGTGTTTCGGTAAATGTTGGCCCTAAGAAGGCGAGCAAAGCGGATGGCGTGAAGTTTCAGGCGCCGGGTTCGCCGTTTGGTTCGCTAAACTCTGAGGGTGCTGATCAGGCGTGGCTCAATAAGAATAACGGCAACACGATTGCGTATCAATCGACTTGCAATGATCCAAACGATCCGCCGCTCGATGCTATTCAAAATGAAATCTTATCGGTGTTTAACGATGTGAAAATCGAAAAGACTTCGACGACGCAGTTCAACGGACGCGAGGCGCTTAGCTCTGAAGCGGAAGGCGTAGTCGATGGTGTAAAGACACGCACAGAACTTCTCATTTTTAAGAAGAACGATTGCACTTACACACTCAGCTATGTTGGCGTTGCTAAACGTTTCTCTGAAGATCAAGCGCGGTTCGCACAATTTGTCCAATCGTTCGGAGCTCCGTGATGGCTGAATTTGGTCTCAATGTCGGAAGCAAGCTGCTAGGAATGCTCCGCGAACTTGGCGGTGGCTGGCTCTTGTTGTTGCAAGTTTTAAGAGAGCTTCGCACTCGCCCGCTTTACCTCAAACTTATCGCCGACCAAATTTATCAAATTGGCATTCGATCAAACGCACTCATTCTTATCACTGCGGCCAGTACCGGAATGGTCATGGCGCTCCAGTTTGGATTGGGTTTAGAAAAGTTCGGTGGAAAACTCTACGTTCCAAAAATCGTTTCACTCTCGATCGTTCGTGAAATTGGTCCTGTCTTTTGTAGCTTGATGATCGCCGCACGCGTTGGCGCCGGTATTGCCTCTGAAATTGGTTCGATGGTCGTAACTCAGCAGATCGACGCGATTCGCGCGCTCGGGACTTCGCCAATCAAAAAAATCGTGATCCCGCGTATTCTTGCAACACTTATTGCACTCCCGCTTCTCACTGCATTTGGAAACGCAGTTGGTATCGTGGGTGGCTTAATTGTTGGCGTTCACGAATTGGGTCTCGACCCATCGTTTTATTACAAAAAAGTTTTTGAAACAGTCGTGATGACTGACTACATGGCCGGAATGATGAAAACCGTCGCCTTTGCACTTATGATCAGCCTCACTGCATGTTACTTCGGGATGAATGTTACTGGCGGAACAAAGGGTGTTGGTACTGCGACAACCAAAGCAGTTGTGGGCGCGTCGATTTCGATATTGGTAAGCGACTTCTTCTTAACGAAATTATTTTTCATTATTTTCGAGGGCTCGTAATGAGCAAAGACATCCTTGAGGTCAAAAATTTTACTAAGCGTTTCGGCTCGAAGCTAGTCCACAAGGGCGTAAGCTTCACCCTTCGCCGTGGTGAATGTCTTGGCCTAATTGGTGGCTCTGGCGTTGGCAAATCTGTGATTTGTCGCAGCCTCATCGGTCTTGAGAAACCTGACAGCGGCGAAGTTTGGGTCGACGGAATTGAAATCACTCGCATGAATGAACGAGAACTTCTGCCGATTCGAAACAAAGTCGCTTACGTTTTTCAAAACGGCGCGCTGTTCGACTCGATGTCGGTCTATGAAAATCTCGCCTACCCTTTGCGCGAACATACAAAACTCAACGAATCAGAAATTCGCAAACGCATCATGAATCAGCTCGAAGAATTTGGTTTGCAAGGAAACGAAGCGGTTTATCCAGCAAATCTCTCGGGTGGTATGCAAAAACGAGTTGGTCTCGCACGCGCCATCATTATGGAACCAGATGTGGTTCTTTACGACGAGCCAACCGCTGGCCTTGATCCTTACAATACCAAACGCATTCAAGAAATGATCTTAGCTTTAAAGGCAAAGGGCAAAAGTGCCGTGTTCGTTACGCACGATATGCCTAGCGTCTTTGCGGTATGTGATCGCATTGCGCTCTTGCTAGATGGTCGAATACAAGCGATCGGAACCCGAGCAGAATTAGAAGCAGCAGGTGATCGTCGTATTTTTCGTTTTATGGATGGCGAAGAAATTTAAGTGAATATAAAGGTGTGAAATGGAAAACGCATCACGTGGAACACAATATAAAGTCGGTCTATTTGTCGCTGTCGGACTGATCGTTGCTATGGCTTCGATCCTTTTATTAGGTGGGGATAAAGCATTCTTCACTCGGTACGTTTATTACCAAGCAGACTTTAAACAAGTTCAGGGTTTGTTCCCGGGAAGTATTATCAGTCTTCAAGGTATGTCGGTTGGTAACATCGATGAAATTGAATTTATCCCAGGCAACAACAGTCTTCGCGTCACGATGAGTGTTCAACGACAGTTTAAAAACCGAATTCGAAAAGGAACTGTGGCTGATATTCGCACTCAAGGAGCGCTTGGCGATAAGTTTATTTATCTCGAGCCAGGTCCCCTTGATCAACCAGAAGTTCCAAACGGCGGCACACTCGACGCCAACAATGATGCGAGCATTCTCGATAAGCTTGCTTCGAAAGAAGATGGCGTAGGTCGCCTCCTCGACCTGATCAAAGAGATGCATGTGTTAGTTGCAACTCTGAATGCCGATAATCGTATGGGCCAGACTGCCGACAATATTCGTGCAATGACCTCACAAATGCGCACAACAATGGTTGGCATTAATGATCTGGTGGGTGACCTTCGCGAACAAGTCACTAACGATAAACAGCTAAAAACTGCTGTCACGTCGCTCGCTCGTGTCATGCAAAAGATCGACTCCGGCAAAGGTACTCTCGGCGCATTGGTCAACGATCCAAGTTTGCACCAGAGTTTAAAGTCTTTCCTCGGTGGTTCTCAGCGTAACCAGTACATGAAGGGCATCGTGAGAGAATCGATCCAGCAAGCTGAGAAGAAGTAGGCTTAGAGGCCGCTACTGGCTAGGGTCTTCCGTAAGGAGTGGTAGGTTTTGGATTGAGGAACCTACGGTCCGTCGGACAGACGTTCAATTTTAGCGATCCTGCGTTTCGACCGCTCCTTCGAAGCATGTCGAAACGGATTATCGGAAAATTGCCCGAACTAGGACCGCAGGATCCTCAATCCAAAACCCACCACACCTCACTAAAACTCCCTAGCAGCGCCTAAACAGCCACTTTCTTCAGGTCTTTGCAAATCTGCGATTCTCGATTACACTTTTGGTAGCTGGAGGATTTACATTATGAATTTCACTTCGACAGCTTTGCTCTTACTAGCCTTCTTGTTTGTGGTCCCCGCAGCCGCAGATTGCGATGCGACGGTTTCATCTCTAGATAAATTATTGTTGTCGCGCTCGAACAAGTGCAAAGAAGATAGCGACTGCGACGGATTTTACTTCCGCGCTGATCCGTGCGCCTCAGCGATTGTTTTGCCTAAGTCGGTTGTTACGGACGAATTCAAAGAGACAGTCACAAAGAAGCAAGAAGCTGCGAAAAAAGCCTGTGCAAAAGAGTGGGAAGAAAAAACCGTCTGCACACCAACTCCATTCCGTGCCGTTTGCGTTCGTGGCAGATGTTTTGACCGTAAAGTCGATAAGCCAAATCCGCCTACGGGCAATTTGTAATCGGCAGTTCTTGCCGCGTTATTGCGTCCCTTCAATTTAGCGCGCATCTCCGCTTGGCCTGAATCTTCCATATAGGCCATGCACAACATCATTACATTCTAGGAGTTTGAATGAAGCTATTCATGATTGGCACTTCGCTCGTTTCGATTTTTTTCGCAACCAATGCGCGTGCGGATGAACAGGCCGAGTGCACGCAAGTGGTTCGCGCAAAGTTCAATTTAACTTTCTCATCGTCCAATTTAGCGAATGTGAATACGACACGAATGCCAGAAGGAGGTCCATACAAACGTTTGGACGTCAGTGAGTGCACTCAGTATGGTTGCGAACTTAGTACAGACGAGATGGGTCCACTTATGAAATTCGAACCAAATCATCCCGATGCAAATGATAATGGCTATGTCGCATATCCAAACATCGATCCAATCGTTGAACTTGCAACAATTAAACTCTCATCGAAAATCTTGGAAAAACATTTCGCAGGTCGACTATGTCGCTCTCGCTTGCAATTTTCTTACAGCGTTTATAATGGATTGTGACGTGAAGGCTCCAGTCCCGAGACAAGCTGAACTACGCAACTAACTCGGCCTTCACAGGCTCGCGCTTCAGTCGCACCACAAAGCAAGTGTATTCGCTCGATTCATCTAAGTAGAGCGTACCATTGTGTTGCTCAACGATTCCTCGCGAAATACTTAAGCCAAGACCCGTGCCTGCCCCGATTGGTTTCGTAGTAAAAAATGGTTGGAACATTTTAGCGCGCACCTCTGTAGCAATCGTAGTTCCGCCATTACTGACTTGGATTTCAACATTTTCGTCCACGCCCTGAACACGGATTTGTATCCAACGGTCCGGTCCTAATTGCACGGCATCGAATGCATTATTAAGCAGATTAACTAAAACCTGTCCGATTTGAATATCCGCGCACATCACTTGAATGGGATTCGCTGGACGCTCCCAAATAACTTCAATGCCGTTATTGCTGAGTCGCTGTTGGCAAAGACTCAGCGATTGGTCGACAACATCACTCATGTCTATCAATTTGTGGTCCCTAGAATCACTCTCTCTGGCGAACCATTTTAAGCCCTGAACGATTTTCGATATTCTTAGCGCTGTCTTTTCTATCGACGCTAGTTGTGCGACGAGTTCATCCGAACCGTCGCTCGGTGTAACTAAACTGACCGACGATTCGGCTAAAAAAAGAATCGTATTCAGGGGCGTATTTATTTCGTGAGCGATACCAGCAGCCATTTCACCGATCGCCGAGAGTTTTGCTGAGTTTGCAGACTGAGCAAGAAGCTTCGTGACTTGTTCAGTCCGAGCCTCAACTAGCTCCTCAAGTGTGGAATTGATCTCGGTAAGGCGTAGTTGAGCTTGAGTTCTGTCGAAGGCTTGAAATGCTCTCGCTAGAATGTCTGTCATATTTCCGAGAAACATTTGTTCGTGGAAATTCCAATCCCTGCGTTTTCCAACCTGCTCACAGCAGATCACCCCAATCATTTTTCCCGCAACTCGAATGGGAGCATCCAACAAGGATTCGATGCCTAGAGGTTTGAGGTAGGGTTCGCTAAATTCGGATGTAGCGCAATGTGTGTGCGCATCGCTCGCTGGCAAGGTGCGCTCCTCGAGCAAAAAATTAAAGTATGCAGGAAAATCGGCAGCTCGAAGGACAGTTCCGCTAGAATGAAGATCTTTAGCCGACTCGTAGAGATCCGAGCAAACAATCGAGGTGCGATCTTCATTGTAAAGCCAAATGCTGACTCGCGAAACATTGAGTGTCTCCGCGATACTTTTCGTCAACACGGCCATAGATTCTTCAAGCCTGCCTTCGTCGACGCAGCTAAGTAGCGAAAGGCGTAGGAGCTCTTGGTAGTGCAATGAACTAGGCACGATTTTTCTCCGTGTTAGCGCAAAGTTTGACCGCATCTAAAATTTCGCCGATCCGAAATGGCTTTTTAATGAAGCAATTGGCGCCTTCGAAAACGCCGCTTTCGCGAGGATTACCCCCACTCATCAAAATAACTGGGACGTTCGATTTGCCACGGATGTGACTAAGTAACTTATCACCGGTGAGTTCAGGCATTTGCACATCAGCAATTACCAAATCGATATCGGAACACGAATCGAAAATGTCTTGCGCGACTAAACCGTTCTCAGCCGTTTGAACCTTGTGTTTCGCGCCAACCAGAATCTTAGAGAGAATATCGCGAAAGGTTCGATCATCCTCTGCGATTAGAATGTTCAGGCTTCGCATTGTGTCTTCCATACGAAATTTATCGTCGTCCGCTTAAGGATTCTGAAGTTTGTTAAGTCTAATTAACAGGGTCTCATTTAGAGACGAACGTGGCAGTTCGAAAATAGATAAACGACGATATCTTGCTTATGAAAGCTTTTCAAAAATTAAGGTTGTGGATCGCCGATCGACGTCTTCACGGAAGCGCGACGGTTGAGCGTAAACTTCACTTCTTTTACGAGTGGCTTTTTCAAAAAAGCGTTCGTTTTATCGCGAATCATGTCTTGAAAGAACCAAAGCTGCTGCATCCACGCCGAATGCTTAACCCAGATGTAAAGGGTGCCGTGCTCGAGAGCGCACGGAAGTGTTTGGGCCGCAATCGTATCCCCAACCACCTGAGGCCAAGCTTGCTCGAGACGCCAACGAACGAAGCCGTCGCCTATCTGACTCTTGCCATTTGTAAGAAGGGCTTGTAGGACATCCGCTCCAGACGTTAAGTGGCTATGACGCTTTGATTTTTTAAAATCTGACATGTTAGCCCTCAGGGATACCAAAAGATAAGAGACCCTATCATGACCATGAATCCATCCTCAACATCCAAGCCTACCGTTCACGTTGTGGGCGCCGGTTTGGCGGGCAGCGAATGTGCATGGCAGCTTGCGGAGATGGGTTATAACGTCGTTCTAATCGAAATGCGCGATCAGACGATGACTCCAGCGCATAAAACAAAAAATTTTGCAGAACTCGTTTGTTCGAATTCTTTTGGAAGTATTTCCAGCGCAGCGGCTCCAGGACAATTAAAATGGGAAGCTGAACAGCTCGGCTCTTTGATTATCAATAAGGCATTGGAAGCTCGCGTCCCAGCGGGCCAAGCGCTCGGTATGGACCGCGAAGTTTTTAGTTCAAAAGTGACCGAGGCGATCAAGTCACATCCGAGAATTCAAGTTGAAAATCGGGTTGTTCAGTCACTCGCCGATCTTCCGCGACCAACAGTGGTTGCAACCGGCCCGCTGACTCACGATCCGCTCGCAAAAGATATGCAAGCGCACTTTGGCGACGAGTTTCTTTATTTCTTCGATGCGATTGCGCCGATCATTGCAGCTGATTCGATCAACACCGACATCGCTTGGAAAGCGGATCGTTGGGATAAAGGTACGAAAGATTACTTTAATTGCCCACTGAGCAAACCTGAGTATTTTTCTTTCATTGAAGCAATTAAGAGTGCTCGCAAAACAGAGCCAAAAGAATTCGAAAAGAACACTCCGTACTTTGAAAGCTGCATGCCGATCGAAGCAATGATTGAGCGCGGTGATCTAACTCCTCGGTTTGGACCTATGAGTGCAAAAGGTTTGAGAGATCCTCGCACTGGGCATATTCCTTTTGCAGTCGTTCAGCTTCGCCAAGAGAACAAAGAAGCGACTGCGTTTAACATGGTCGGATTCCAAACGAAGATGGCCTATGGGGATCAGAAGGAAGTTTTTCGTTTAATTCCAGGTCTTGAAGACGCTGAGTTTTTAAAGCTCGGTAGTATTCATCGCAATCTGTACATCAAAACGCCGCAGCGCTTAAACGCAGATCTTTCAAGCCGCAAAGATCCATTGCTCTTCTTTGCAGGTCAAATCACTGGGGTAGAAGGTTACTTCGAATCGACATGCATTGGGCTGCTCGTTGCGCGCTTTATTGATCAAAAAGTCAGTAAAAAGTTTTCGCAAAAGTCTCTCGATGTTCCGCCACGAGCAAGCGCGTTCGGATCTTTACATGCGGCAATTACCGACGAAACGAAAGATCACTTTCAGCCCACCAACATTAACTTTGGTTTGTTTCCTGCTATCCCAGAGAAGATGGATAAAAACCTAAAACGACAGATGCAAGTCGATCGTGCGCGTGACGCCTTTAAAGGTTGGATGAAAGAAAATGGGATTCAACTAAAAACGAATACTGCACTTGAAGACGCTGCAAAGGAACTAGCACGAATCGCGCAAATCGCAGCTGTCGCAGAATCGGCGCGAATCGCGAAGGCGAAAGCTGACGCTAAATTAGCGGTTAATACGGCGACGCAACTCACCTGATATTTGATCATCCGTAATTGCTTGAAGATACGAGCCATACTCCGTCATCGTTGGCTTCATCTTTTCAAATTTGTCGAAATTATTTTTTAAAATCACTGACCAATCATGACGAAACTCTTTTGTATTCACCATCGGGCGACGTGAAACGATCTCAAGGATCTGTGACTTCGTCGAAGCAATCCTTAGAGCGTAATCCACTAGCTGCAAATCACCTTTTGGATTGGCCATGCGTGCGCGGTAATAGCCGATTTCAGCCATTGAGGGATGAAACCCGGTGAACCTATCCAAATTTTCCACCAGTGCTTGCGTGACGACAAAATCAAAGAGACTTGAATTCACGCTAGGTTCATTTTCGAAATGAGTCGCCAAAAGTAGAAGTTCACGGGAGTTGCGTACGCGTTCAATGCCGGCACGAAGTAAGATCAAGTCTCCTGTAGGATCCATCATTTTTTCGCGGTAGCCATTGATCTCGTCAGTCGTCGGACTCAAAGCCAAAAACCCATCGATACTTTCGAGCATCAACTTACGTAAGTCTTTGCTGTAGGTATCTGTGCGACGAACTCGAACATCACCAAAGAAACGAACTGCTTTCAGAAAATCCTGAGCACGATACACTTTTGGCAACACGTACCGCAACAACTCTAAATCGGAACGACCGTTTTGCATAAGCGCACGGTACGAATTCAGTTGCTCAACGCTTGGCTCAAGTTCAGAAAACCGCGAAATGTTTTGTACGAGCATTTGGCGCATTTGATC
>JANOUF010000324.1:0-3625 GCA_031416685.1 Bdellovibrionales bacterium | reverse complement strand
TGCGCATGATTTTTCCTTCCATGACGTTGTTTCTGATCACGGGGATATACAAAGCAACAGATGGGCCAGCGTTTTTGGGGCCAAATTGAAACTTTTCGGTAAAACTTTTTGGGGGATTTTAAATGCCGCGGTACTGGGCACATCTGTTGCTCTCTAGTGGGGCGATGCAAAAACTCGTCGTTAAATTCATCTTATTTGTTTTAATCACCATTGCCTGTCTAACTTCTGAACAGGCACAGGCACGATTGAGCCAAGAGGCTCCTGCTTGGGCTTCGTTGCAGAAGGTTACTCATTTCTCAACGCAAGAATGGACGTTGATTGAAGCGGCGGCGGAGTCGGCGTGTGCGGATAGATATCAACACGGATCAACCAAGCATGGTGACCTTGAAATTATTTTGGACGGACAAAAAGTTCTGGCTGAAAAAAAGTTTCCTAACGAGTTCCTTGAGGCTGCCGAAATTCACGTGTGGAAATACAAGACGTGTCTGTTGAGTTCAGCGGATGCGATTTTCTATCGGGGCGTCAAGCGAACTAAGCTGATTCGGTTCGCGCGTGACGGGAGTGTCGACGAAGAAATCGATTACAATCAAGCACCGCAAAGGTTTAAAGAGATTTTCCCAACAATGACTCAAGCCGAGCGCGTCGAGTTAGTGCGGGCGCAACTCGATACGAGAAAAGTGATCGTTGGGCTTTTAGACACAGGAGTTGAGTATAACATTCCGTATGTGGCAAAAGTTTTGGCGCGAGTCTCGCGGGAGATGTTGCGCGACCTAGAAAATAAGAAGCAAGAGCTGGCGCGGCTACAGCTTGAGCGTAGAGAACTTTTGAGTGAGCCAGATGGAAATCCAATTGTTCAGAGAGTGAAGGGGTTTTTAAGTCTTGAGACGAAGCAAAGTCGTTTGGCTGAAATTGATTTAGCAACAAAAAAAGTGCGTGAGCAAATTGCGAAAATAAATTTTAGGATTCAGAATTCAGAAAAGTTTGTCGGTGCGGATTTTGAAGATATGGACGATCGGCCGTTTGATTATTTTCGCAGCCTTTTCAACGAAGGTACGCATGGAACAACCATGGTTCGAAATCTATTTGATAAGGATCGAGAAGTTTTGATTCTAAATGTGCGCTATCCGTTTTTAGGCGCGAGAGAGTTGCGCTCAAAGCGCTTTGTTCAAGCCGTCGATTATAGTGTTCGCTTTGGTGCGAAGGTTATCAATATGTCTTGGGGCTATGATCAAGAATTGATGACTCCACTGCTGGGCGCGATCGATAGGAATAAAGACACTTTATTTGTCGCGGCCGCAGGGAATAGTCACAAGGACGTTGATGAGTACGATGTTTACCCGGCTGCATATGTTTCTCCGAATTTATTGTCGGTCGCACTGGCTACTAAAGATGGACGTTTGGATCGGATGTCGAATTATAGTGTGAAGAAAGTCGAGATTGCGGCTGTGTCTGATGACGGGACGTCTGGTGCAGCAGCACAAGTATCAAAGATTGCTGCAAAAGTTTTGTATCGTTGCCCTAATTTCAGCGGACCCCAAGCGAAAGCGTTGTTGCTTGAGTCGGCGGATAAAATTTCTGCGCTTGAGCCGTATGTGAGTGGTGGTTTGTTATTAAATGCGGAACGAGCGCTCGCGGTTGCACGCGAGCGGTGTCGTTGAATTGGAGACTTGAAGCCTACGCACTTAATTGTGCAGTTAGGGTGAATTCGGATCTACTATGCTGCGACTGCGGCGGTGGATGTGGGTACCGGCAGTCTAGGTTTTTCTCCTGAAATTGTCAGATCGTCTCTGTCGCCGTAGAATAAACGTATGCAAAAATTTATTGTTCATACAATTCTCGTGATCGCACTCACTTCTATTTACAGCGTCTCTCACGCGAGCGCCTATTTAAATCTTTCAAGTGATCCGGCCCTTCGGGTCATGCCGATTGCTGGTTACGAAACAATTTTTCGAGATACGCCTTCACCGCACACTAAGACTCGAGTGGTCTACGGTTTGCGGGTGACTTACGGAATCCCTGCAGTGTCTGGCGAGGCTGAATACACGATCGGCAATGACGTTGAAAATTACACTATTGCGCCTGAGCGCATTCGAAATGAAGATGAGCGATTAAAAATCGGTATAACCTCTATGTATCATCCGATCTCATTTGCATTTGTTAATCTTCGCGCGGGTGGGCAAGCGAGCCGAGGCACAGAAGAAGTGACTTCCGGCGGCGTTACTACAAAGACAGTAAAAGAGTTAGAAGTTCATCCTTATGCGGGTGCGGGCCTCGGCGTACATTTCGGTTCATTCCTTACGTTGAGTGCGAGTTCCACGATGGTGTTTCGCGACTACAAGGATATGAAGAAAAATGATGTGCAGAATATGGTCGCGCTTTCTATTGGGATTAATTGAGTTGATTAGTTGAAGTCGTCACGGCTGGATTTCCACTTCCAGCGCAAGGCTCTCACAATAAGTCGCGCGCGAGGCTCATAATAGATCGCGCGCTAAGCGCGACGGAATCGTGATCAACTTCATCTTGCGTATCTCGGCATCCGTTGAACCATAGATCGATTGAAGCTGTCCGTTGCGATCGACAACGTGTTTTCCGTCTCTAGTTACGTTTAGGCCATGCTGCATATTTCGCTTAATCGAAGCGATCACAGTATTTGTGAGTTTCGCGCTGCCGCCGCAGAAGATTCCCATCTCAGCGTTGTAGTAATTTGAGCGATGATCGACGTTGTAGGTGCCGACCATAAATTCCGAACCTTGTTTTGAGATGTACACTTGCACTTTTGAGTGAGTCCCGCTGCGTGCTTTTCGGATTTCAGCTGGAGTGTTTGGGTTTGTAGGAATATATTTGCCGTCATGAAGATAAACATGAACGCCGGCTTGCATCCACGCAGGGAGTCCGAGGTACATGTTCGCTGCGACGTACGATGCGTCTGTTGAGCCGAGAGAATTCGTGTAAACAAATACTTCAGCGCCCTTACGGAGTACGAGATCAAGCGTTGAGTTGTGGTTGATGCCGTCGATCACATAAGGTGAGGAGACGATTAAGCGCTTATCTGTATTGGATACTTTTTCAAATAGAACTTTTCTTAAAAACCGATATTTGTTGATGAAGTCGTCTTTTAGGCGTTCTGAAAATCTTGCGCCAGGACCATCTGATGAGAATGTCAAAGTCGGGCACGCCACCGGGGTTAAGCGCGCAAGGGCAGTGTCGCCTTCTCGTTGGATGCGCTCGCGGGCGCGTTTCTCTGCGACAGTGGTTTGATAGAAAGCTTTTGCTTTCGCGGTTTTCTCTTCGTATTTGCTAAGAAAGTTTAAGGCACTTGGTTCAGTTGGGAATTGTGCACGTTTCGTAATCGGATGGATGAAGAATCGATCAAAAGCTTCTCGCGTAACTTTGGCGATCGGTCCTGTCACGTGGATGTCTGTATCGTGAAAGTTAAACTCAGGTGAAAGGTCAAAATAATCATCGCCGATGTTGCGTCCACCTGTGATGACTTCCGTGTCGTCGACGGAGAGTTGTTTTCTGTGCGTGCGGAACTGCAAAGTGCTGAGTTGATAGAGTTTCGCTGGGTTGTAATAGCGAACGTCGATCTTAAAGGGCGCTAATTCTTTTGCGTAAAATTCAGTAA
>JANOUF010000323.1:0-4738 GCA_031416685.1 Bdellovibrionales bacterium | reverse complement strand
CTCTATATCGGCGATCATATTTACGGCGACATTCTTCGACTCAAAAAAGATTGTAACTGGAGAACGGCTCTAGTCGTCGAAGAACTTGAAACGGAAATCGAACGACACAAGGTTGCAAAACCTTTTCACGATGAGATCCGTGAGTTGATGGATAAAAAACAGCCACTTGAAACGAAGTTGGTGGATCTTATTTCGACGAAGATTGAAACCGGCAAAGAAGCCGACGAAAAACTCGTTAGTGAGTTGCAATCGCAAATCACTGATCTTGACCGCAAGATCAGCGGTTTGATTAAAAAACAACAAGCTCTCTTCAATGAACACTGGGGCGAAATCATGCGCGCCGGAAACGAAGAGAGCTACTTCGCACACCAGGTAGATCGCTTTGCATGCATCTACATGGCTAAATTAAGTGACCTCTTCTTATATTCACCACGTACTTATTTCAGGTCAGTTCGGAGACCACTCGCTCATGAGATGGCCCTCCAATTAGATCTCGCCTAACACTTTGACCGCCCAAACCTGCGTTATGCGTTTTGGGCGGCGCAGTAGTGCCGCAATTTGTTTAGGCTTTCCATAATTTTCAGGGTTGTCGAAACTCTATCCACTCTTTCAGTAAGCCGGTGTAATTTCCCTCCAATTATTGGGGTAAGAAAGAGGCAGACAAAGTGGAAACTGTCTGGAATCAAACAACAGAACTACCTTTCGGTTATGCGACCGATCCTGAAGTCGCAATCGAGCGCGAAGGTATTTACTGTTACGATCGCGGTGAATACCGCAAAGCGCTTCGTTTATTAACTCACTCGGCTGATTACTGGTCGACGATCGGCGATACACGCCGTTGGTTAGAAGCTTCGATTTACATTCTGCGGATTCGTGCCGAACACGGCCACGTCGAGCAGATTCGTGAATTAGAAACTCGGATCCTTCGCATGCTTGCGACGGAAAATCCGCCGGCGGCATTGCAAGCTCGTTGTCATTATGTCATCGGCGTCTGCAACACTCTTCGTGACGAAACTGTCAGTGAAGCGGGTGCGCACTTCAAACGCGGTATTGATCGCGCAATTGAAGCCGACGATAAAGCAGCTCTTGCTTATCCAGTTTTCGGTCTTGCAACACTTCTTCGCTACTTGAAAAAATTCGATGAATCGAAAGCGGAACTCGAAAAGCTTGAGATGATTTTGGGTTGTGTTGAAATCCCAGAAATTCAGTTGAGCTCAACGATTTTGAAGGCTCTCATTCACAACGAACTTGGCGACCACGATCTCGCGCTGCAGTTCTTGTGGAATGCGTACAGCCAACTTCGCAAACACCCAAGTGTCGTGTTGAACATTCACGTTCTTCATTCACTAGGCGCTGTTTACTTATCGAAGAACGATGTTGGTTCAGCTCGTCACTATCTCGATCTAGCAGTGAAAGCTGTAGACGGAATCGAACTTCCACGCCTGAAGCAGATGGTCGAAAATTCTGTCGAGAAATTACGTCGCTCAGAACCTTCGCAAGCATACGATTTCCGCTACGACACTGAGCGCGGTGTGATCTACGACCGCAGCGACCGTGCTATTCGTTTACAGACTCGTTTCGTCTTAAACGATCTTGCACTTTTACTCATGCGTGAACCCGGTAAGGTCTTCTCGAAAGAGGAAATCGTACGCCGCGTCTGGAATGAAGATTACAACCCAGACATTCACGACAACAAAATTTACGTGACAATCAAGCGCCTTCGGGAGCTTTTAGAGCCGAAGGATTCGACTCGTCCTACGTCGTTCATCTTGAGATACAAAGACGGTTACTCGTTTGATCCTTCGGCAAAGGTACTGTTCATCTAGTGCATCTATAGGAGGACGCTTGAATGCGTCCGGGCATCTATAAAACGGGCGCATGAGGGTGCGGTCGTTACATTTGGAGGGGCTTCTCGATGTTGCGTTTTGGTTTGTTTCTAGTTTTCGCTATCAATATGGTACTTCCGTCGATCGCTTTAGCGGGTTGCCCGGATTGTCCATTTCCAATGGCAAAATTCTTCGGAAGCTGGCAGTCGGATAGTAATCGCGACGTTACCGTCATCATCACTCAACAACACGTTGCCAACGATTTGGTTACTGTAAGAGTGGTCATTTGGGATAACAAAAATCGCCGTGCGATTGGCTTCGGTGTTAGCACTTCTCATAAGTCTGACCAGAGCATCGCAGTTGATATGCGCTTCGAAAACGGCAAACGCATTATGTACCGTGTGACAGTTGATCCAAAAGGTCGCGGCTTGATGCTAGATCGTGGTGGCAACAGCTATCTCGAAGGCTCATGCACAGTCGACGAAGGTTGTATCCGTCTGCGCCCTACAAAGGTTCGCAGCTATAGCAGCGACGATTTCGCAATGCTACCTTCTGGGAAGCGACAAATATAACAGCAGATCTTTTTCGCCCCGCTGATCCATCAGCGCGACGATACGGGAAACGTCGATGTTCTTTCGATAGAAAGATCGACCTTTTAAAAGAGCCGCGCAACCGAGCGCGGCTGTGCCCTGCCCATCCCGCTCAGACCCTACACACGGTGGATCGTTCGGTTGCTCCTGCTCACGCCTGAGCGCTACGTCTACACTCGAAATCGTAAATACTTTTTTACCCCAGGCCGCTTCAAATCGTTCTGAGGGATTGTTTTTAATTAGCCGGGAACTTAAGACGTTCGCCGTATAAAGGAGAACGCGTTTCCCTTGAGCTGTGTAAGAACGAATTTTCTCAGTGAGCACTACCTGATCCGTATTAAATTCGAAGTCGACAACTTCGGTTCCCTCGGGAAGCGCGAGAGCCTCTAAATGAGTTTCGCGAAACACGACCGTGATTGGGAGATTTTCTTTCACTGAGGTTAAGAGAAAACCTTCGACCAGCCTTCGATGAGAAACTTCGTTGGGGCGAACACCAAAGATGACCACGTCATTTTGGCCCATATCTCCGTACAGCCTTCTATAAACGACTGCGCCCACTTCTTCGGGACGATCGAAAAAGGACGGTTTCATTATGTCTTTAGGCGGCGGAGCTTGAGAAAACTTAAGTATTCCCCAAACGTTTAAACCGAGGAAGACGGCCATAGCTGCAATATATCGTTTCTGCATGAGGGACTCGTACCGGAAATTTATGGATTGGGTCAAGGCATTGAACTGGAGGCGTGGTTGGAGTAGTGTCCCTCATGAAATGACGGCTTCATCGCGCAAGTGAGGCCTAAGGACTTGATCACTAACGACAGGTACCCGAATGAATACGCGCTACTTGCTCATAGGCTCCGGCCGCGTGAGCCGACATTATCAGGCTTACTTTATCCAACTCGGATTGAATTTCCGCGTTTGGACACGTCACGAGCCACGTTTTGATCTCATCGCGCTCGCACAACAAGCCACGCACATCTTAGTTTTGATCAGCGACCCGTTAATCGAGTCGTTCATTCAAGAAAACAAAAACTTGTTTGAGCGAAAGACAGTTGTCCATGCGTCAGGCGTGGTTACCTCGAAGCTCGCGCATGGCGCTCATCCGCTGATGACGTTTAGTTCGGATCGAACTTATGAACGAAGTGTTTACGAAAGTATTCCGTTTGCGGTCGAAGGCAACCTGCCTTTCGAAAAGCTGATGCCTGGTCTGCTAAATAAAAGTTTTGTAGTAGAGCCTGAACAAAAAACTCTCTATCACACGCTTTGCGTACTCAGTGGAAACTTCACGGTAGCGCTTTGGCAAAAAGCGTTTTCAGATTTCCAATCTCGTCTTGGCGTTTCAAGCGAGATGCTCCTCCCGTACTTAAAACAAGTGGTAAGCAATTTAGAAACAAATCCAGACGCCGCGCTGACAGGACCCGTTGCGCGCAAAGATCTCTCAACGATCAACAAACATATTCAGCAGCTTGAAGGCGATAACTTCCAGGAAGTTTATAAGAGCTTCGTTCGCGCTGCAGACATGGACGTTTAACATGAAATCCATTCTTGATTTCCAAAAGAAGAAAGATTCACTTGAAAAGATCTCGATGATCACTTGCTACGATTACACTTCGGCAAGAATCGTAAACAGCTCATCAGTTGATTGTATTTTGGTTGGTGATAGTGTCGCGATGACGATGCATGGTCACAGTGATACTTTGCCTGCGAGTGCTGAGCTGATGGCGATACATGTGGCTTCGGTCCGTAAGGGTGCACCTGAAAAATTCATCATCGGTGATATGCCGTTTCTTGCTCATCGTGGCTCTATCGACTCAACAATGAGTGCCGTTTGCAAAATTATGCAGGCTGGTGCGCAAGCAGTGAAAATCGAAGGGATTAAGGGAAGCGAGTCGCTTCTCGCGCATATCGTTGAGTCCGGAGTACCAGTGATGGGACATCTTGGATTAACACCGCAGTCGTTGCATGCATTTGGCGGGTTTAAAGTTCAAGCAACAGATGATCACGCGGCTGAATGGCTATTGGAACAAGCTAAACAAGTACAGAAAGCAGGATGCTTCGCTCTCGTTTTAGAATGTGTTCCCTCTGAGGTCGCACGTTTCGTGACCGAGAACATTTCCATTCCAACCATTGGAATCGGCGCAGGCTCAGCAACTTCAGGACAAGTTTTGGTTTTCCAAGATTTGTTGGGACTTAACACTGAGTTCAAGCCTCGCTTCGTAAGAAAATTTTTAAACGGAGCTGATCTTTTTCGTGAAGCGATCAATCGTTTCGATCATGAGGTGAAGGCGCGTGAGTTCCCTCTCGAGAAAGAGAGTTACTAGATGA
>JANOUF010000322.1:0-2029 GCA_031416685.1 Bdellovibrionales bacterium | reverse complement strand
GACATATATATGTCGTTGAAAATTGCGAAGGGAATTACATGAAGACAAAAACTCTTTTTGCTTTAGCCATTACGATAGTTCTGGGTGCTGCATCTGCACACGCTGGCGACATTGGCTCTGGAGTAAAGCGTGGCGGCGACGAGTTCGCACAAGACGCAAAGGCTTTCGGAAAAGCAGTGAAAGGTCTTTCTGGAAAGATCAACAACGAGATCGCTAGCGGAACTACGCAAATGATCACCGGCCCAACCGGTCAGTCTATTATGATAGTCGGCGACGTTTCTGCAGAAGCAGCGACAGCCATTGCATCTCAGTACGACAGCTCACGCACAGCACTTCGTTGTTTGAGCGAAGATCCACTTAATCCGTTCCAAGATTCAGGTTGCGTCGTTCAATACGGCGGTCGCACTTTGATTCTAACTCTGCATGTAGCAGGAGACGGCACACAAACTCTGATCGTTGGCGCAGCTGACATTTTGAGTGAAGTGTTCAACGGATTCTCACGTGTGATGATGTCAGCAGCTAAAAACACGGGCGAGTTAAGCAATCCAGTTGGTGCGTTTTTCTTGCTGACTTACCACGTATCAAAAGGTGGCGAGACAGTACTTCGCTTCGCGATGGTAGACGTTGTTGGTCGCTCGGCATTGATCTTGGTTGACGAAGGTGCAAACCTTGCTGTCGCTCCGATCGACGCTCTTTACGATGTTGTTACTTTGAAGTGGAAACGCGCTGGTGTGAAAATCATCAACCTTCCATTGAAGGCAGTAAACGCAGCGATGAATATTCCGCTTCGTATTATCTTCGGTAGCGGCGGGAAAGACTTAGTTGCTCGCACAGTCAGCCCACTCGGCCGCCTTGTGAACGACACTCTTGGCATCAGCGATGATCGAGCTAAGAGTTTAAACAAATCACGCGCAGGTCTTGGTCACTAATTAGTGATTAACACCTAATAGGGTTGGGGTAAGCCTCGGCAGAAATGCCGGGGCTTTTTTTTGGCGCAGTGATTCACGGAGCGGGCCTTGCTGCATTCAAGCGCGGAAGCGTCGAGTTAATGCACATTTTTTATACAAGCGGGTCTAGGTAAAGTTAATAAATTTGAACTTTGCCATCTCATCATTCAGAATTTTTTGTGTTCAACAACAACAACCAATTTCTGGGGGATTCATGAAGAATTTTGCATTGGCGATGATCGCCACGACTTTACTTGGCTGGGCAAATTACGCTCAAGCAAACGGTTATATCTTTAATAGTTGTTCATCAACTGTAAGTGCGGATTCGGGGACCACCGGTCGCGTGTACAACGAAACTGCGGCGACGTACTGTTCGTGTGCAGATTATGCAATGCTGGCTACTGTACCATGGAGGGCGGATTCAGCTGTACCCTGCCTTACGAATTAAAGGGCTGGTCACCAGCTGGTTTGAACTGCTGCGTTGATCTTCGCTCATTGTGCCTTGTTGGCGACATAAAAACGGCGGTTGTTGAGTCGATTCAATCACTCAACAAAGACGGTATAGCTGACGCATTCGCTCCAAACTCAGGTCCTTACTGGGGCTATGCTAATACAACAAATCGTACAGGAAACTATGGCCGCGATGTTTCGATCAAAGCTCGCTTAGATGTTTGCATGGGCTCAAACGATACCGACTCAGCAATTGCCACTAACAACGCGACAACTTGCTATAACCAGTATTGCGGAACTTCCTCCAACGAGTATTGCAATGCCTCCGGCTCTGACGGCGGCTGGAGTGGTGCAGGGGCTGTTTGCCATGACCGTTGCGAATGTGCAATCAACGGTACAACGCACTCATCTTGCAATCAGCTTTAAAGAATCTCGAATACTATTAAGATCGAATGGCTCCGGCAGAAATGCCGGGGCTTTTTTTATCGTCCGAAAGGCTTGGTATTGCTTGCGGGTCTCGCAGACCTAGTTCCTTGGTAGAACCAAAAAAAGTGAAGCCTTCTGACAAGGAAAAATGTACTCTCTTAGAAGGTGGTTTTTTTTCAATTGCAGTACCTTTTTCCCTCTATGAC
>JANOUF010000321.1:0-37348 GCA_031416685.1 Bdellovibrionales bacterium | reverse complement strand
TACAAAGCTTTTAGGAAATACTCTTGCAGCTCCTGCTGGCGGCGACGCTGGTAAGTTCATTCGTTGGAATGCTGGTGGCACTGCTTGGGAATATGCTTCAGTTCTTGCTTCAGAATCTGATCCTACGGTTAGCGCCTTCGCGAAAGCAGCTCTTCCTACTTGCGGAGCTGGCCAGGTTTTAAAATCTGATGGAACTAACTTTTCGTGTGTTGCGGATGATATCGGAACTGATTCTGGTATTACTGCACTCACAGGTGATGTAACTGCTGCAGGTAACGGTTCACAAGCAGCTACAATCGCTAACGATGTTGTGACTTATGCGAAATTGCAAAACGTAGCTGACAATAGAATCCTTGGTCGTAACGCTGGCTCTGCTGGTGATGCGCAAGAATTAACTGTTGGCGGGGGTTTGAAATTCTCTGCGGGTTCACTTGTTGCTGACCTTCCAACTTGCGGAGCGGGCCAAGTATTAAAATCAAATGGCACTTCATTCTCGTGCGTAGCTGATATCGACACAGGTATAACTTCGGAAACAGATCCTTTGGTTACTGCGTTTGCGAAAGCTGCGTTACCAACTTGCGGAGCTGGCCAGGTATTAAAGGCTGACGGAACTTCTCTTTCTTGCGTAGCTGACGACACTGGAACAGTTGCCAACGACTCAGTTACATTTGCTAAAATTCAGAATATCGCGACTAACAAAATCATCGGTCGTACAACAGCAGGTAGTGGCGACGCAGAAGAATTGTCAGTAGCAGGTGGACTATCTCTTTCAGCTGGAACTTTAACTGGTCTCGCAGTTGGGCAAATTGCTGGATCAGCAATGGGTGCAGACGCAGTTGCGCAGTGTACAGGAGCTCAGAAACTTCAGATGTCAGCAGGTCCTACTTTCGGTTGGACTTGCGTTGCTGACGTTGACACAGGAATTACCTCTGAGACTGATCCTTCAGTTACTGCATTTGCTAAAGCAGCGTTACCTACTTGCGGTGCTGGCCAAGTATTAAAAGCCGATGGAACTTCTCTTTCGTGCGTAGCTGACGCGGGAATTACTTCAGAGACTGATCCTTCAGTTACTGCATTTGCTAAAGCTGCGCTTCCGACTTGCGGCGCTGGCCAGGTTTTAAAATCTGATGGTACTTCGCTCTCGTGTGTCGCTGATATAGATACAGACACAAACTCGGGCGGCGACTTGAAAGCTGATGGCTCAGTTGCGATGTCTGCAGACTGGGATTTAAACGGCGCAACTGCTGGCGGTACACGTAAACTCACGGGACTTGCTGATCCGACAGTTGCAGATGGCGCTGCTTCGAAAAATTATGTTGATACAAAACTTTTAGGAAATACACTTGCTGCTCCTGCTGGCACTGAAGTTGGCAAATCAATTCGTTGGAATGCTGGTGGAACAGCATGGGAGTATTTCACTCCAATCACATCCGACAACGGGATGACTGCACTCACAGGTGATGTAACTGCTTCGGGTTCAGGCTCACAAGCAGCGACAATAGCTGCAGATGCAGTGTCATTCGCAAAAATGCAAAACGTTGCTACAAACAAACTTTTAGGTCGTGCAACTGCAGCAAGCGGCGACATCGAAGAAATTACTCTCGGTACTGGCTTAAGCTATACAGGCACAACACTTAACGTGACTGAATCTGATGCAAGCGTATCTGCGTTTGCAAAAGCAGCACTTCCAACTTGCGGAGCTGGCCAAGTATTAAAAGGCAACGGCACTTCTCTTTCATGCGTAGCTGACATCGACACTGGTATTACTTCAGAGACTGATCCTTTGGTTACTGCGTTTGCAAAAGCAGCACTTCCTACTTGCGGAGCGGGCCAAGTATTAAAAGCAGACGGCACTTCACTTTCTTGCGTAGCTGACGACACAGGAACAGTTGCCAACGACTCAGTTACATTTGCAAAAATTCAGAATATCGCGACTAACAAAATTATCGGTCGTACTACTGCAGGCAGTGGCGATGCAGAAGAACTTTCAGTTGCTGGTGGTTTATCCCTTTCAGGCGGAATTCTTACAGGTCTTGCTGTTGGGCAAATTGCTGGATCAGCAATGGGTGCTGATGGAGTTCCGCAGTGTACTGGTGCACAGAAACTTCAGATGTCAGCAGGTCCAACATTCGGTTGGACATGTGTTGCTGACGTCGACACTGGAATTACTTCGGAGACTGATCCATCAGTAACAGCGTTTGCTAAAGCAGCTCTTCCTACTTGCGGAGCTGGCCAAGTATTAAAAGGCGACGGCACTTCACTCTCATGTGTTGCTGATGCAAACAGCGGCGGCGATTTTAAGGCCGACGGCACAGTAACAATGACCGGAAATATAAAACTTGGTGGCAAGTGGCTATCTAACGATGGCGGTGACGAAGGTATTAAGGTCGACAACAGTGGACTTGTATCTACTGGTTCCTTCAATGATGTCTATTATGACAACCCGTTGAACGTAGGCCATGAAAGATTCAATACGTATTCAGCTACGGGTTCTGCAGAATCGCCAACTTCTACTTATGGTATCAACCTAGTTTCCGGCGCCGATCAAACTGGTGCGGGCACTGGTGTAAACTTCACAGTTAAGAATTCTGCCACAGATGAACAGCGTGCCTATTTCGCTGCAATCTCGAAGGCATCTGGATATACACCTGCATTGGTCTTCGGTCAGCAGACAACCGTAGGCAACTACGCTGAACGTATGCGCATTGATGCTAACGGCTTCCTTGGTATTGGCGTTACTGCACCAGATACAAAACTTCATGTTGCAGGCACAGTTCGCGTTGGTGACGGTGGCGAAACCTGTGCGAGCGGAAACTTTGGTGGCGGCATCCGCTACAACGGCGGCAATCTTCAGTTCTGTAACGGAACAAGCTGGCAAACTCTCGGTGTAAGCGGTTCTGGAATTACAGCACTCACTGGCGACGTAACTGCTTCAGGCAGTGGGTCTGTTGCAGGCACAATCGCCGCTGATGCTGTGTCATTCGCTAAAATGCAAAACGTTGCTACAAACAAACTCTTAGGTCGCGCAACTGCGGCTAGCGGCGACATCGAGGAAATCACTCTCGGAACTGGCTTAAGCTACACCGGCACAACACTTAATGTAACTGAATCTGATACTTCAGTTTCTGCGTTTGCAAAAGCCGCACTCCCAACTTGCGGAGCAGGTACAGTTCTTAAAGGTGACGGCACATCACTTTCGTGTGTTGCTGCGGGAACTGGGGACCTAAAAGCTGATGGCTCAGTTGCGATGTCTGCAGATTGGGATTTAAACGGCGCAACTGCCGGCGGTACACGTAAACTCACGGGACTTGCTGATCCGACAGTTGCAGATGGCGCTGCTACCAAAAATTACGTTGATACAAAATTATTAGGCAACACACTCGCTGCACCAGGTGCATCTGAAGTTAGCAAATCCATTCGTTGGAATTCTGGCAACACAGCGTGGGAGTATTACACTCCAATTACTTCTGATACGGGCATGACAGCACTCACTGGCGATGTGACTGCAAGCGGTTCTGGTTCACAAGCAACTACTATCGCAAACGACGTAGTAACATACGCAAAAATTCAAAACGTAACTGACAATAAAATTCTTGGTCGCAGTGCAGGTTCTGCAGGCGACGTTCAAGAGATTACAATTGGTGGCGGCCTCTCAATGGCGTCAGGAACTTTGAAAGCAAACTTGCCAACTTGCGGTGCTGGCCAAGTGTTGAAATCTGATGGCACTTCGTTCTCGTGCGTAACTGATGACCTCGGAACTGATACAGACACTGGTATCACAGCACTCACTGGTGAAGTGACTGCTTCGGGTAACGGCTCGCAAGCTGCAACAATCGCAACTGATGCTGTAACGTTCGCAAAGGTTCAAAACATTGCTACGAATAAACTCTTAGGTCGTGCAACTGCAGCAAGCGGCGATATCGAAGAAATCACACTCGGCACAGGCTTAAGCTATACCGGCACAACACTTAATGTAACTGAATCTGATACTTCAGTTTCTGCGTTTGCAAAAGCAGCGTTACCAAATTGCGGATCTGGAACTGTTCTTAAAGGAAACGGCACATCACTTTCGTGTGTTGCTACGGGAACTGGGGACCTAAAAGCTGATGGCTCAGTTGCGATGTCTGCAGATTGGGATTTAAACGGCGCAACTGCTGGCGGTACACGTAAACTCACAGGACTTGCTGATCCGACAGTTGCAGATGGCGCTGCTACCAAAAATTACGTTGATACAAAACTTTTAGGAAATACTCTCGCAGCACCAGGTGCTTCTGAAGTTAGCAAATCCATTCGCTGGAATGCTGGCAACACAGCGTGGGAGTATTACACTCCAATCACTACTGATACGGGCATGACAGCACTCACTGGCGATGTGACTGCATCGGGTTCTGGTTCGCAAGCAACTACTATCGCAAACGACGTAGTAACATACGCAAAAATTCAAAACGTAACTGATAATAAAATTTTAGGTCGCAGTGCTGGTTCAGCAGGTGACGCACAAGAAATCACAATCGGCGGCGGTCTTTCAATGGCGTCAGGCACGATTAAAGCAAACTTACCGACGTGCGGTGCAGGAACAGTTCTGACTTCAACTGATGGAATTTCATTTACGTGTGCAACAGCTGCAGGCGCAGATACTGGTATCACGCAACTAACGGGCGATGTAACTGCAGGAGCTGGCAACGGTTCACAAGCAGCCACAATAGCTGCCGACGCAGTGACTTTTGCAAAAATGCAAAACATCGCAGACAACCGTTTTGTTGGTCGCTTCAATGCGGGTTCAGCTGGCGACGCGAGTGAAATTTCCGTCGGTGACGGTCTCGTAGTCGCAGCAGGCGTTTTGAAAGCTGACATTGGTGTAGGCGCGACAAAAGTTCTCTCAGTTAGCCAAATTCCAACTTGTACTTCAGCACAAAAACTTGAAGTAGCTGGTGGTCCTACCTACGCATTCGCGTGTGTGACTGATCAGAATGCTGGTGGCGACTTCCTAAGAAACGGCACGCTTGCAATGACTGGCAACCTCAACATGGGTGGCTTTTCAGTATTGGGCAACACAACTGCATCAGCCAATCTCACTCTTGAATCAACCAGTGACGCAACTAAAGGCTACGTACTCCTTCAGCCAAACGGCGGTAACGTTGGTATCGGCTTCACCACTGCCCCAAACGGTAAATTCGACGTAAAAGGTTCGATCGTGATGAGCGGTGCGACGAGCGGTTACGCTGGATTCAAAGTTCCAGCTGCAGCTGGCTCAATGATTTACGAATTACCTGCAGGACCTCCTGCATCGAATGGTTACGTTCTTAAATCGACAACTGCTGGTGTAATGACGTGGGAAGCGGACGCAACTGGTGGTGGCGGCGGAATCACGGATCTTACTGGTGATGTGACTGCTAGCGGAACTGGTTCTGTTGCAGCGACGCTCGGTAACGACAAAGTTACAACAGTTAAGATCTTGAACGACAACGTGACCTTTGCAAAAGTTCAAAACATTGCAACAAATAAACTCTTAGGTCGTGCGACAGCATTAAGCGGCGACATCGAAGAGATTACGCTCGGCACAGGCTTGAGCTACACAGGCACAACGTTGAACGTAACTGAATCTGATTCAAGCGTTACTGCGTTTGCGAAAGCGGCACTCCCGACTTGCGGAGCTGGCGAAGTGTTAAAAGGAAATGGAACATCTCTGTCGTGCGTAACTGATGCGACTGGCGGCGGCGGCGGAACTCCTGCTGGTACAGCAAACGGACAAATCCAATTCAAAACAGGAACTGCGTTTGATGCAAACTCAAGCCTCGTTTTCGCCTCAAACACACTCACAGTGACTGGCGATATCAGCTACTCAGGCGTGTTGACAGATACTTCTGATCGTCGCTTGAAGCGCGACATCAAGCCTTTGACTGGCAAAGATGTGATGGAACGTTTATCGAAAGTAAATACGTACACGTTCAAAATGAAAAAAGCAGATGCGCCGACCGAGTACGGTGTGATGGCTCAAGAAGTTGAAGAGCTTTTCCCTGAACTCGTGAAGACGGCAAACGACAAAATGAAGACGAAGTCAGTGAACTACATCGGTTTCATCGCGCCGCTCATCGATACAGCTCGTCAGCTTAAAGCTGAAACGGAAGAGTTGAAAAAAGAGTTGGCGGCACAGAAACAAGCATTGGCTCAATCGCAAGATGTGAAACGTGATGTTGCTTCAGACCAAGCTCGCCTCAACTACGAAAAGGAGCTTGAGCGCATGCGTTTAGAACAACGTTTGTTCATGGCTCTGATGGTTATCGTGGGCCTCATCTTTGTATTGCGTGGAAGAATCAAACGGAATGAGAGCAAGTAATCTCCTCAGCAGTTTAATTCTCATTTTTGCAGCTCTAGCCTTCGCGCCAGAGCGTGCAAACGCCGATTGCACAACGCCGGCACCTACTCGCGTACCTGGCACAATCGAAAATTTTTCTGGTGTCTACCGAGTATGTACTGGAACGGTTTGGGAAACGATCGACACCGCTGCAACGAGCGAGACGTGTACGACTGCAAACAACATCGAATACGACTCTACAGTTAAGAAACACAAGATTTGTAAGAACAGTGTTTTTAACACCACCGCTTGTAAAGTGACCGACTCGTATGTCGGAAATTGCTCAGCACTTTCAGAACAGAAATTCCAAGCAAGCGACGGAGCTGCGAACCATTTTTTCGGTTATTCAAGTTCTATCTCGGGAAACATTCTGGCAGTTGGTGCTTACGGAGATGCCACCGATAAAGGTGCGGTTTATCTCTACAAGCGCGTAGCGAATGCGTGGTCGTACGATACTAAGATTACTGGAAGCGACAGTGCTACAGGCGACAAATTTGGCACGTCTGTGTCAGTAAGAGGTAATACTCTTGTAGTTGGCGCCCCTTACCACAATGGATCACGGGGCGCTGCTTACGTCTGGGTTGTAGACGGAGCCGGAATTTGGACTCAACAGCAAAAACTACTTCAAGGCGATGTAGTTGCCGGTGATTTGTTCGGAATGTCCGTAGATGTTGCCGGCGACCGCTTAGTAGTTGGGGCGTCCGCTAAGGAAGCGGCCTATGTTTTTACTCGAAGCGGAACGGTTTGGACTCAGCAACAAAAGTTGGTCGCGGCCACGCCTGGTGCAGGCGATTTGTTTGGCAAGTCAGTCGCAATTAGTGGCACGTCAGTCGTGGTTGGAGCTCCATTTAACGACGTAGGAGTAGCAGCCGACCGTGGGTCTGCACATGTTTTCTTTTATTCAGGCAGCTCATGGACCGAACAACAAGAATTGCTTGCGTCAGATGGCGCAGCTTCTGCGAAATACGGTGACTCGGTTGATATCGATGGCGACAGCGTTGTCGTCGGCGCATCCGCGGCAGAGGGAGCGTACTACTACACTCGCGCAGGTTCAACTTGGACCCAAAGGGTGAAGCTCGTTGCGGCCGACACAATGGCCGGAGATCTGTTCGGTACCTCGGTCGCACTTAGTTCGGGGTACATCGTTGTTGGTGCACCAATAAATGGAAATGGAGTAGTTTATCTTTACAGCGGCAGCGGTGCTTCTTGGACTGAGTTCGCACAGTTCATAGCATCTGACGGAGTAGCAGGAGATAAATTCGGCCAATCGGTATCAATTTATGACGGATTGCTAGCCATCGGCGCGAGCGGTGACGATACCAACAGAGGATCCGTCTACTTAAAAACTACGATCTTCCAAAAACAAAAACTTTTTCCATCAGCCGCCAACGATTCAACTTATCTTCCTGGCGATAGCATAGGTATGTTCTCACTCGCGGTCGACGGGAATTACATGGTCATCGGTGCGCCGATGAACGACATGGGCGCAACGCTCAACGTGGGTGCGGCTTACGTTTATCAAAAAACAAATGGTGTGTGGACGTTCATGACCAAGCTTGTGCCAGGCACACGCACGGCAGCCGCGTGGTTCGGAAACGCAGTTGCGATCAGTGGTGACATTATTGTCGTCGGCGAACCGAACATTACAACTGCGACTGGAAGAATCTACGCATTTCACCGTGTTGGTGCCGCATGGAATGCTTATGCTAGCAATCCGATTGCTCCTCCCGTACCGCAAACAAACTCTTCATTCGGCGACAGGCTTTCGCTCTCTGGAACGACATTGGCAGTAGGAGCCGCACTCTACGATGTGGCTGGGCGCGCAAACGAAGGTGAAGTTTACGTCTACACTTATGCCCCGAGTACTTGGACTCTTCGTAAAACCTTTAATCGTCCAGTGACACTTGCGAGCGGATTATTCGGTTCGTCGATCGCACTTGATGGAACACGTCTCGCGGTTGGTTCCAAAGGATTGGGTGCGGCTGTGCCAGGTAGAGCGTGGGTTTTCACAGGCAGTGGAGCAACGTGGGATGCGGGCGTAGAACTTGTGAGAACAGACGGCTCTTCAGCAAACGGCGATGCCTATGGCCAAGGAATTGGAATCAGCGGCACAACTGCTGCTGTGTCGCGAAAAGATGCTGTGCATGTTTATCTGTTTGACGGAGTGAGCACGTGGAATCATCAAGCAAAACTTACGAAGCCAAGCATTGGAACAGCCGCGTGGTACGGATACACCTTGGCCATGAAGGGCGATAAAATCGTAGTCGGTGCGGGTGATGAAATTCACACTGACACCACGACCGACGGTGCGGCGTACGTTTACACCAGAATGGGTTCATCGTGGCTTGAAGGATCTAAACTTTACGCAAGTGATACCACGAAGAACAATAACTTCAGTTACGGCTTAGCAATTTCAGACGACGAAACATTTGCGGCTGCACCATACACCGATACTGGTAACGAGCCAGGCGTTTACGTTTTCGGTACGGCGAGCTCGGGCGCGATTTTGTCAGGCAACTGTCGATATACCAAAGCTGTCGCAAGTTACACAGGCTCTGCGCAAACGGCGGTTGCAAGTTTCTCTGTCGCGAGCGTTGCGGTTGCGGCTAAGCAGACAGTGCTTGCGTGTGTCAGTTCGTTCACTGAGACGATTACGAGTGCAACTTGGAACGGGAACACGATGCACTTAGATGGCTCGGCTACCGGAACCACTCAAAAAGTCTACCTATTTTCGTATCGAAGTGCGGGTGCGGAACAGGCAACTTAACGGTTAACGTTAGCTCGGCAGTTGCAAAAGGTAGGGCCGTATCGATTGCGGTCGTAGATGGAATTTTGACTCCGACAACGACTCCGCCCGCTGCTTCAGATGCAATCGACAGATCAGGCGTTGGAGAGACCACTAGCGCTACTGCAGCCGCCACTCTTTCATTAGCAACTACGCAAGCTGAAGATTTTGTTTTTGCATGTTTGGGTGTTAATGAACCAAATACAGCAATGAACAATGGGACATGGACAAATAGCTTTGTTAACAACGCTCGTGTCGCTACAACTTTGAGCGGCGGTGCTGCTGGCAATAACGCTTCAGCTACTTCTGCGTACTTAACCGCCGGCGCAACTAGTGCTTACTCTACTGGCCGCGCACTTCTTGCCAGCAAACCTTGGGGTGAGGTGCTCGTCGCTTACAAAGGTGCGCTAGCAAACAGTACATCAACCACATCTACATGCGACGCGAGCGGTGCATGCTCAGCAGCCGGCGCGCTCAATTACTCAGCCGGAAAACTCAACTGGTGCGACGGCGCCGTCTGGCGCCAACTCAACACTTACTAGCCCATTCCCGCAAAAAGGTGACACGCACCTTTTTGTTGCGCAGCAAGCCAATCTCCACAATCTGTGCTCATTTCAGCCGCAAGCTGCGCCGCTATATAATCTAAAACAGATTAGTTTCGAGTAGGCACTCGTGTTCTTGACAGAGTTAAGAAACTTTTGCGTAATTTTGCACGCAACTAAAAATCTATTCCACAAAACATAAAGGGTGGTTTCATGAAGACGATGTTTTTGGCGCTTATGATGAGCGCAAGTGCATTCGCGGCGACACAGCCAGCGACGGTTCCAACAACTCCAACTGCTACTGATAAAGTAAACTTCGAAGTTTACACTCCGTTCTCAGATGCAGTGAACATTGCGTACTCGCTGCAAGTTCTTCAGCTTGAACAATTCAAGCCAGAGCTTTTCACAGTGACTCCATATTTCGCAGCTAACAAAGATCAAACGTTCCAAGAAAACACTTTCTGGCGCACAGCTTATGTTGCGAAGTACGAGCGCACAAAACTCGCTCAGTGGCTTCAGTGTGTATACTTCGATCCTGAGACACACACTTGCGCATCTGTTGTTGGCATCGACATGAAGCCAATGAAGAAAAAAGAAAAAGAGCTTCGCAAAGAAACTTTGGCGAACCTTCAAAAGCTACAAGATATGAAGAGCGTTCAGCGCGGTGAAATTTTCATCAATGGTATGCGCTACCAAGGACCACTTGCGTGGGGCCAATTGTTAAACGAAGTGAACACGCTTCTTCCAAAAGACAAGCAAATCGCAAATCTCGGAAAATATGAGACGACACAACTTTGGGTTGTTGGAACTGACAACGGTTTCGGCAAGCGTGACATCGCCCTCGAGCGCGAATTTTTCCGTTGGATTCCGAACCTTTCGGTTCAAGTTGTTGCTCCTGAGTCAAAGCAAGCAATGCAGTTGTTAAAAGACGCAGAGATCAACGCAATTCCAGCGTACATTTTCGATAAATCTTCGGCTCGCAACTCAGCGATCATCAAACTTATCGCTGCTGAGCGCGTAACTAAGACAAAAACTGGCTACTCAAAGTTTGATATGAAGAGCGGTACTACCGAAATCAAGCTTGCTGGCCAAGAGACGCCAAACACTCTTGATTTGTGGGTGATGAGCCAATGTCCATACGGTGTAAAAGCAGAAACTGCTTTCATCAATGCGACTGCGCAGAAGCTAGTTAAAGAAGGTGTTAAAGTTAACCTTCGTTACATCGCTAGCGAACAAAAAGTGAATGGTAAAACTGAGTGGAAAGCGCTTCACGGCCAACCAGAACTCGACGAAAACATTCGTCAGATCGTGATTCAAAAACTATGGCCTGACAAACTCTGGAAATATCTTGAGATCCGTAATGCTGATTACAACAGCGAAGACTGGAAACCAGCGGCTACACAAGCAGGAGTTGATCCAGTTCAAGTTGAAAAGAATCTTCCAATGGGCAAAAAGCTCATGGCAAAAGACATCGCTGATGGAAAAGCTCTCGGTATCAGCGGCAGCCCTTCGTACCTCTGGCAAAACCGCTATGTATTGAACGAACCTGAACAGTACAAAGCGACGATCGGTTACGTACCTACAGAAGTGAAAGCGACTGAAACTACGCCAACTGATAAACGTAAGCCGACAAATGATCCAGCGTCGAAGCCACAAGCGACTGCGCCAGCTGACGGCAAGTGCGGTTGATATTTTTTTGATTTAGTTTTTTAGTTCTCGTTCTCCCAAACGAGTAAAGACCGACTCCAAAAAAGAGTCGGTCTTTTTTTTTGCGCTTTTCTGTGCAGAAGTTTTCGGTGAATTCAATTTATTCACTTGATTTAAGAGTTCTTTACCGAAAAACTTCGTTGGCTAACTAATACATCCGACAATTTATTCCAGGAGGAATTTTGGTGAAGACGATTTTAGCTTTAATGTTTTTTGTTTTAACTGCGAGCGAGGCAAATGCAGCTTGGAACACATGTCTAAACATAACTGGGTGTGTAGCAACTGTAACTGCTGACTCTGGTGTCACTGCAAAATCTTGCGAGAACGATAGTTCGACATGCGAATGTGAAGCGCAGAGCTGCCATACTTGGAGTATTAGAGCGGGCAGTTGCTTAAGTGGCTGGACGCAAATGGGTACAGTCATGAACGGAAGTAAGTGCTGCCATCAGACTTCCACGCAGTGTCCACCGGCGAATGTTGCTCGCCAAATTTTGGCTGATGAAGAACAAGTGACTTCAACTAGTAACGAAAATTTGGGTGACGTTTTTGCGCCAAGCGAGCGCGCTCATCAAGCAATGGTTTATCACGGCTGGGTGAACAGCGTACTTCGTTCTCCAACAGGTGGACGTGACAACTCAACAATGGCTAAGCTTGATGTTTGCATGGGCGATGGCGACTCAAGCGCGGCCGTAGCAACCAACAGCGCGACTACTTGCGGTAATCAATATTGCGGATCTGGAAGCATTAACGAATATTGCAATGCAAATACACAAGCTGTCTGCCGTGACCGTTGCGAATGCGCGATCAATGGAATCACGCACTCTACTTGCGACCTTATGTAAATCCTAAGTAAAAGAAAAATAAAAAGCCGGCTTTATGAGCCGGCTTTTTTCATTTTGAATTGCTAGTATTAGCTATTCTGCGTCGATGTTGCGAAGCTGATCAGGCGACGACAATATTTGTGAAACGACTCCGCTACCTAAGTCTTTTTTCATTAACTGGTAGCTAACTTTGCCTCTGAGGCTCGATTGCTGACGGAAGTAGAGTGCTGAGTCATTTGAGTTCAACACGGCATCTTGCAGAGTAGTCGGGCTAGCGTGAATCAAGCTGACTGCTTGAGAGTTCACATCAAGCGCTCTTGCTTGATTGCCAGAACTTAGAATAACTGTTTCGCTTGTGCGAGCTGCCTCGATAGTTTCAACGCTGCCAGAATAAATTTCTGAATCAGAAGCTACGCTGCCGTCTAGATTTAGCGTCAATAGTTTCACGCAATAAGTAGCGCAGTAATCGATATAGGCGATTTTATTTGCGCCTACGAATTTTGGAATGCCTACGTTTTTAGAATTGATCGAATAACTGAAGCTTACTGAAGCATCAAGAGCCGAGATAATTTTGAATTTTGAAATCCCGGTCGGACCGTTATTTATATAGAGGATCGAATTTCCGTCAGCAGACCAGTCGCCAAAAGCCGCGATACCGTCAGCAGACAAACCGTCATCGAGCATCATCGAGCCACTCACCGACACAGATGAACCCGATACGCTTAGCGAGAGAACGCGCAAAGATTTATCATCTATAATAAAAACCTTGTCATGATTTGGTGAGAGTTCAACGTCACCAATTAAAGATGAAGTACTGTATACGACTGAAGCGTTTGAGCCGTCTGCGTTTGCTACGTATACCTTACGGTCATAGCCTTTTCTTAAAGCTGTCACTTTAGTGTATGCGATACGTGGAGCTGCTTGTGCTAATGCGACTTGCGCTCCAAGTACTACTGCTAAACCAAGAACTACTTTTTTCACACCCAACCTCTTTCATTCGTTATCTGTAAACCCGACATTAAACTTATCGGGTGATTATTAAGAAACTGTAATGATCGTATTAATATTTGTTCAGCTCCGAATCAGAATGAATCATCTTGTCTACTCGTAAAGAGAATATGCGAGTTGAGTAAACAAGCTCAGTTTGATACGTTTCAAACTGAGTTATGAATATTAAGACTCCCTCTCCAAAAAACTCCACCAAACAAATTTTCTGTATTGGCTGACATAAGAAGTATCAACTAAGCATTAAGAAAACGTAAGGAACGCTGACAGTAACTCTTTTGGTGCGCTCCGATCTGATGCAAAGTCGACGCGTAGACCGCTTTAAACTATCCCCGTGTATAAACTGTTTCAGTTTGATAGCCTCAAAATGAGTAGGAAATTTGTCGTGCCTATCGCGAACTTCAGTCACAGCTCTCGGCTTGAGCCAGGGAAGTACCACGACGCAAGTCGAGGTTTTCTCTATGGAGGCTCGCATGGCGCACAACGTACGTCTGTACGAGCCGCAGTATCATAGACAGCTCTTAATCGCACCTTTACGATTGAGATGGTCGTAAACCAATTTAACCAACAGCGTGAGATGAACATGGGTAACAAAAAGATTGTTGTAGTAGTAGCGGTTCTTGTTGTGGTGGGTGTGGCAGCAGTTCTTTTGAAAAAATCAAAGGGCGGTGGCTCTGGAGATAACTTCAGCTATACACTTGGTCACGAATACGCGATGAATTTAAAGCGTCAACAAGTGGAAGTCGACATTCCTGAATTCCTTAAAGGTGCTGAGGATGTTTTGAAGAACAAAAAATCGCGCCTCACAGAAGAAGAGATGCGAACAGCGCTCGTTGAGCACCAAAAGAAATTCGATCTACAGATTGTTGAGAAAGCAAAATCAAATCGCGAAGTGGGCGAGAAGTGGTTGCTCGACTATCGCTCAAAAGAAGGCGTTAAGTTTTTACCAAGTGGTGTTCACTTCAAAGTTTTGACTGAAGGTAAAGGCGCTAAGCCGAAAGCCGATGACGTGGTGACAGTTCACTACTCAGGTAAACTCATCGACGGAACTGAGTTTGATAGCTCTCGTACTCAGCCAAATCCCGTTGATTTGAATTTGAAAACAGTGATTCCTGGTTGGCAGCAAGTTCTAGCAATGATGCCTGTAGGTTCTAAATGGGAAGTTGCACTCCCAGCAGCACTTGCGTACGGCGACCAAGTTCACCCTCGCATTCCGCCGGGATCAACTTTAGTTTTTGAAATCGAGCTCTTCGGAGTGAAGCCGCCAAAAAAATAAGTTGGATTTTAAATTTAATCTACTCTAAAGAGAGGCGCCTGAAGAGTGGCGCCTTTTGTTTTTTAGAGTTCCAATCCGGTGTAGGCGCCAAGTCTTTTGTAAATGGCATCGTAGTTCGACATTACTTTTGCGCTGTATATAAACTTGATGCGGTTGCCGGTCTCATCGGCGCTCGCAAGGTCGCGATTTAAGCGCATAACATTGAGCGGACCCATGTTGTACGCCGGCAGATAAAGATAAGCTGAGCTGTCGAATTTTTTTCGCAAGAGTGCAAAGTAGCGAATGCCGACTTTCACGTTCACGATCGGATTGTAGAGTATGGAACTTCCTGACCAGGGCAGGTCATATTTCTTTGCGATCCATTCACCTGTCTTTGGCAGAATCTGCATCAGGCCGATTTCGCCAGAGGTACCAACCGTATTGGGATTAAAGTTACTTTCCGTCTGAATAATCGCGAGCACAAAAATAGGATCTAAATCGTACTTTTGACTTTCTTCGATGATCACTTGCACGAGAGTCGGAACGTATTCTTTCCATTCGGAGCGTAACGAGCGCTTCACTTCACGCAGCACGAAATAATTAAGATAGCTCTGACTCTCAATTTTTTGGGCAGGGCTGCCATTGTAACGATCGCCTAGCAATTCCATAGAATGCTGACGGCGCGCCGTCTCGCTGACGGGCGAAATATTGAGTTTCACGAACTCAACAAACGACATGTTTTGAAACATCATGACCAAAACAAGCGCCGTAAGCGAAACTGCAACTAGCTCAGGCTTCCACCCAGGCGTCGTACTCGGTCTCTTTCTACGTTCCATACCTTAGTCTTATCGGAATCTCGGGTAGCACACCCGAGTCCCAAGGTGAATCGCGCCTAAATGAAACAGTTTTTCAGAGTGAGACTTTTAAAATGACGAGTCGCTTTCCTTGAGAAAATCGACCTCTTCCGGTGACGATTTTCGCCCGAGAATTTCGTTGCGATGGGGATAGCGATTGAAGCGATCGATAATCTTTTTGTGCATGAGTTCGTATTTGAGACTGAGTTCTAAACCCGGTTGCGAGAAGAGTTCGACTGCTTTTTCATGAATGATCGATGATTCTGAATGCATGAACGGCATGTAGAGAAACGATCGTTTCGAGTCTGACATAGATTTGTGCTCAGAATCACGAATTGCTTCCTGCGCGAGAGCTAGTGCGAGCGGATCTTGGGCGAATGCCTTAGCTTCTCCGCGAAACATGTTCCTAGAGAATTGATCGAGTACAATGATCTCGGCCAAACGGCCTTCGAGGTGTTCGCGCCAACGAAAAAGTTCTGAGCGAGAGGCGCGCTCGTGGAGTTTACCAAAACGATCACGCAGCAATTGATCGAATTCAGGGTCTTTAACGAACCACTTTTCAGTCTCAATTTCTTCGAACCAAAATTTGATAATGGCGCGCCACTCTAGTTTAGTGAAATCCATTTGGCTCCCCAAATTAATTTTTATATGACTGAAGTTCATTATGACAGGGTTCATGGAGATGGAAATCGAAAAGAAGTTCAAATGCCCGTCGTGCTTAGAGCGCATCTCGATGCTTTTGGATTTATCGGAAGACGGCACGCATCAGTATGTTGAGGATTGCGAGGTCTGCTGTCATCCGATCCAAATTTCTTTCGAAGTGCGTAGCGGACAGTTAGTCAGCTTCGACTACCAACTGGCGTATTGAACTTCATGTCACACCAAAGAAAAAGGCCCCTTGCGGAGCCTTTTTTCATCGAACTGATTTTCTCTAATTAGATATCTTTTACGCCAATACCTTTTTGTAGAGGCTTACTGAATGCCCAAATTGCGACGCCCGTTGCAATGCCTAAACCGGTGAGGATGTAGAAGAACGGAATCGGATTGGCTTCGTTGTACATCGCGCCGATTTGGCCCGACAAGATGCCTCCCGCGAAGCTCGACATGAACCACATACCCATCATCATTCCAACGATCTTCACTGGTGCAACCTTCGTTACGAGCGAGAGACCGATTGGAGAGACGTAGATCTCACCGATAGTAAGTACGAAGATCATGATGACTGGCCATACGAAGTGGATCTTTTCAGCCTGATTGCCACTCAATGCGTAAATCAGAACTAGGAATGAAAGACCAAGTACGATTGACCCGAACGCCATCTTTGAAACACTGCTTGTCTGTTTTCCTTTAGTTGCTCGGTACGCCCACCAAATGTTGAGTACCGGGATCAAAAGAAGAATGAACGCAGGGTTGAGTGATTGGAACCAAGTCGATGGCATTGTCCAACCGAACAATGTCCAATCCACTTTATCGGTTGCGAACAACTGCATGGAGTTACCTTGTTGCTCGTACACTGCCCAGAAGACAATGTTGAGCACGCAAATTCCTGTGAGTGCGAGTGCCGCAAACCATTCTTTTCTTGTGAGAGGTTCATCTTTCTTCGCTTTGCCAGCCAGTTGAAGTTGTTTGTGGTCAGGCGCTAGATACTTCTGTCCCCAGAGGTAAACGAGCATACCAATACACATACCAACGCCGGCAGCTGTGAAGCCGTAGTGCCATCCCACTTTTTCGCCGAGAGTTCCGCAGACGAGTGGAGCAAGCAAAGCACCTAAGTTGATGCCGAGATAGAAAGTTGTGAAAGCTGAATCGCGGCGAGCATCGCCTGGAGGATACAACGCTCCAACTTGTGTTGAGATATTCGGCTTGAAGAAACCGTTACCAATACACAAGAGCCCGAGTGCGATGAAAAGCATCGACTCGAATGCCATCATAAAGTGACCAAGGATGAAGAAGAAACCACCGACCCAAACAGCTTTTCGTTGGCCAAGCCAACGATCGGCAATGATTCCACCGAAGAACGGCGTGAAGTAGACAAAGCCTACGTAATTGCCGAAGATGTGGGAGGCAAGTTGTGCAGTGGTGAGAGGGCCGTACATGCCTTCAAAGAATCCGCGTACAGCATCGAAGCCGATAACGTGAAGACCTTGTGCAGTCGCATCGATCAAGTACTTCGACATATAGAGAATGAGCAAGGCGCGCATTCCGTAGAATGAAAACCGTTCCCACATTTCTGTGAAGAACAGAACGAATAGGCCCACTGGATGACCGAACCAAGTTTTCTTGTGAAAGGCATCGGTTCCGCCTGTTACAGGCATGTCGACGACCACATTCGCATTCGTTGAACTCACGTCTTTTCTCCTGGTGTAAATTGATCTCGTATTGTCGTGTTAGCATGGTGCGCCTTCATGCGCCAAGATACAAAACGACTCCATATTGGATTCTTAGGGCAATAATCGTTCCAGGCGCGAAACGACCCTGATTTTTGCCGATCTCTTTGAGGGATTCTGACCTTTCCCGTTGAGGCTGTGTGTTTTTCGCTGCATCCTCGAACGGTGCTGGAAAACCTACGACCCACTGAAGCAAAATAGTTGGGTTTACGAGGAGAGAGTATGCAAAAGCAGTTGATGGAATGGAACCCGCGAAAGACTCAAATCATGGTCTTCGTCCTCATTGCGCTTTACATGTTGCTATTCCTTCCATTCTGGCAGGCTGTGTTGCTTGGATTTTTGTTTGCGGCGGCCTGTGCTCCCATGATGAATTCGCTTCGCCAACGGTTTCATGCGCGACGAAGCCGAATCGCATATCTCACCTTTGCTCTTACGCTCACGCTTTTTGTCGCGTTCATTGCAGTGATCGCATTGCAAATTTACTCGCAACTTTACGAACTCTTCGAAAACAAAGAAATGCTCGGTTCTTTTAACGATAAGATCAGCGAGAAGCGCGACCAAATCGTGCAGTGGGCAAACTCGAATGAATATTTACGTTCGTTTCGATTGCAGGAAAAACTAGATCGGTCTGTTTCTGGTCTCGTTAATTCATTGAAAAATATTTCACTGGTCAGCGCGCAATGGTTCGTAACAAACGCGCCCTTAATTTTAATTAACCTCGCGATGTTTATTATTTCGTTCGGAGCGTTTTTAGTGATTCAGCCGCGGCTATGGGTGAACATGACTTTCGCGCTTGGCTTAGGGACAGCAGGTAAAGAACACTTTCAGCGCTTCGAGAGAATCTGTGGCCTAGCTCTAGGTTCCGTTCTTCTTACTGCGGCAATGCAAGCGGCACTTGTTGTCGTCGGTGCTATGATTGCGGGTTATGGCCAACTCGTGATGATTTTTGCAACGGCGTTCTTGCTTGCGATGATTCCGGTTATTGGAGCAGGCGCAGTTCCGGTCGCATTGATGATTCTTGCGTTTATGCAAGGCGAGACTTCGTCCGGAATTATAATGCTGGTGACGAGCGTAATCGTAGGTATATCTGACAATATATTGCGAGCATGGCTTTTCTCGCGTGCAGCAAAGAGCAATCCAGCAATTTCCATTCTTACGTTGATAGGCGGGGTTACCTTGTTTGGTTTCCCAGGTCTGTTTATCGCGCCTGTACTCGAGCAGTTGGTGATGGTTTATGCCTTTACTGAAGAAGGCGAACCATCGACCGGAAAAGCGACCGGAGAAAAGGCGCCATTGCCTGCTGATATCGGGGTGCAGACACCGCGCGGAACACAAAGAGACCCGAGGACAACTTAATTATTTTTTTTGAGATGTTGGCTTTGCTCCGACACGAAGGGCCGGCTCGAGCGCTTTGTTGAGCTCTTGTTCTGTCGGCTTTTGCACGTATTCGTAGATCGCGGTTTCAGAATTCATTCGTAGTGAGGCAGTCGCAGTGACTTCGATCTTGTAAGCGCCAGGTTTGAATCGTTGCGTATTCCAAGTCGTCGTTGTCACGGACTCTTCTGCGAGAGACTTGTACTCAGTTTCATCTAAATAGCGAAAGCTCACTTGAGCTTTGTACCCAGCGGCTTCTGGCGACTCTGTCCATTTGATTGTTGTGCCGTCTTTTGTCGTCTGGATTATTGGATCAATCTCAGGACGCAAAAGTCTTTTACCTAAAAGAGAAAACGAATACGTCATTGGATCGGCCTGATATTTAATTGCGCGAGTCGTTTCGAATGTAACGTTCCAATGATAAATGCGGCCGAGTGGAAGTTTGAGTTTATAGACGGTATCGCTAACTGGAATTTCTTGCGCTTCCGCCTCGTTGTCGGACCAAATTTTAATGGTGTACTGCCGAGCATCCGCGTTTCCTTCCCAGCGAAATTCAATTTCACCTTCTTCACCTGGAAAATCGGATAGGATAGCGTTGTCTTCGGGCGTGATGAGCTTGATAACCTTAGAGCTAACCTCGATGCTAATCGCAGGACTCCACTTTCCGAAGTAGCCTGATTTTTTGTCTTGGGAACGAATGCGCACGCTATACTCGCCAACCGGCACGCGTTGGCTGATTTTATTCTCGGTCGCCTTGATCAGGATCGTCTCGCTACCATCTTTAGGTTCAAGCTTAACCTCGTAGGCTTGCGCATTCTCGATCGGTTCCCAATCAAGCTCAACTGTTGCTTGCGGCGGCGGAAGTTGCGCGCTCGCAAAGAAGGGTAAGCAGAAAAGCAAGATCAGGAGACTTCTGGTCATGGCTCTGGTCATGGTACGACAGTCGATGAATCAGAAGGGAACTGAAGAAGCGGCGGCTGTTTTCCGCCGATAAACGAGCGGTCTGCTAGCAAGAGTGCAAACTCAAGAGATTTCTTTTTATCGAGTCGCAAGTCTTCTGTCGCAAAAGCAAAGGCCTTGTGGAAATTCTCTGGCGATCTTGGGCCTGACTTCAAAATATTGTAAGCAACTTCAAGAGAGATTTTCATGTCGAGGCCGTACTGCTTTTCGCCTCTAAGTTTCTGGTAGAGATCCATAAACGGTTGGACGATTCCCTCTTGGTAAAACTGGCTCAGCTTGACGACTTGGATAACATACTCGGAACAAAACGCCATCGGAAGCCCGAGCTTGTCGTTACCTTTACAGAATTTTGCGAGTGCAATGTAGTCTTCTCGTGCGCGGCCGGGTTCGCCTTTATAGTCGCGGGAGAGTTCGTAGGCTACGTTAAGCGCTTTCGTTGATTCGTAGTCGAAGAATTCTTTTAGGAAAGACTTGCTGAAGATCTCGAGGAAGTTTCGCTGAACATCTTCATTTGATGCCGCAAATTGAAGAGCCATCTCAAGCGATTTCTTCTCAGAGAATCCAGTTGTGCGGATTAAGACAAGGATCTGTGCGAATCGCTCTGCTGCTCCCGAACATCCTGCGGAAACTTTGAGTGCGATACCTCGAGCTTCGTCTTCGTGAAATTTAAATTCTGGCGAATCGCGGAGGAACTTAAGTGCTTTGACAAATTCTTCGGTTGAGTTGCAGAGTTTTTTCTCAGCTTCAGCTCGCAGCAAGTAAGCATTCGGAGCGGCATCGTACGGGCCGGCAAAAGCAGTCAAGCCCGCAAGAACGAACGAAATGCAAATCGCAAACCGATTTAGAATCTCCATGTGAGACTCGCAAGTGGCGAATAAGTCTTCGAGTTGTAATCGTAACGCGGAACGATCGAGCTCAGCGGCCCATAGATCTTTGTTTTGTATTCGAGATGTTTTTCGTAAATGCGAATATTGTGATCAGGGTACATCGCTGGCAAAAAGGCGAGAAGTGCAGCGATACCCGCAGTGATGCGGCCTTCATCTGTCGCATAGATTCCCATGCCGATGTTAATCGCAAGGTTTGAAATGATCGCTGCAGTTTTGATAGGCCCCATGAGGCGTGCAGGCTTCTCTAACGCTTCTTCGGCCAAGCGTTCTCGCATGATTGCTGAGCGAGTGTCTCGGCCTGGATATTTCGCAATCGCGTTTACGCCCGAGCGATAGGGACGTTGAAAACCAAGTGCGGCGCCAGCAATGAGCCAGCCTGCGCCGAGAACTTGTCCTGCCTGCAAAATGCTTTCGGCATCTGACTGTTCGTTGGTGTTAAGGTCGGGACGAGTAGTCAGAGTCGACGCTGCCCAGAGAGTTGAGAGACCAGATACTTCGATTTGCCAGTGAGTCCAATACCAGGAGCTTCGTTCCTCTTCGGCCTCGATCTTAAGTCGCTCGCTTGCACGCGGAACGACTTGCAGCTCTGGGTAATCAAGTTTCTCCATGATCTCCGCGATGGGATTCCCACTTTTCTCGCGCTCTTCAGTTGCTTTGTTGATCGCAGAGTTATTGTCGACTGTTGATGATGGAGTTGCTTCTTTTGTTTCAGTCGCTTTGTCGGCAACAGGCCGTCTACGTTTTTTACGAACAGGCTCTGACTTCGTAGTCGCGTCTTCTTTTGTCGCCGGTGTCACCGGAGTCGTTGTGTCTTGTGCGCGCAATTCGATGCTGCAAAATAAAAGCGAGGCTAAGACCGCAAAAACTGCGAGCCGTGAACGAGCCATTGGTTCCATCCTTTGAAATGCACACCGGCATTTTACCGGGTCATTATGGGTAGTTATATGAATTGCAGCTACCCTCTAAAAGGGTAACAAACCGAGTCCCCGTATGAAACGGCAGACTAGGCTAAAACTGGCCCGACTTCGGTCGAGATCGCACGCAAAACAACAGGAGAATTATCATTTTTCGTCTCGATTATTCCGATTTAGTAATGTGGTTTCAAAGATCCGAATTCCCATTCTAGTGAAGCTCGTCTTAGCTACTGCTGCGGTGATTGCCGCGGTGGTCGTTCCGCTTGCGATTAAGAGCTCAGAAATGTTCGAAGAAACGTTTCGTAAAAGCCAACAGGACGCGAACGCGGAGCTTGCGTTCTCAAAAGCCACTGAGACGAACGGGTTGTTGCTTGGTTACGTCGAGAAGGTTCGTACTGCGACTAATTTTATTTTGAAAGACGACGGCGGCTCCGATGTTGAGTCGTTGGATCTTATGCTCGCGAAAGATCTCGATCTTGTTAACGTCGAGATCTATCACTATAACAAAGGCAAGATCGAACTTTACTTACGCAAAACCAATGAAGAGTTTTTTAAAGAGCAGGATCTTAATACTAGTTACGTAGATCGGTTGAGGCGCGAGGTTCCTGTTCCAGTTTCATCGATCTTCGCTCAAAAAGAAAAAATTCATATTCAGAACTCATCGTTACCGCGTGGAGTGCCATTGTTCTCGATTGGTGTTCCATTTCCAGATCAAAATGGCGTGGTAAAGCATATTGCGATTGCCGATATTCGATTGGATCGTTTGCAAAAGGCATTTTCCCATTCGGGAGTCCGCGTTTTGTTTTTGGTGGATTCGAATGGTCAGTTGCTCGCTCATGCCGATGATCGTTTGGTGCTTGAGGGCAAAAATCTTGCGAAGTCGCCAATTGTTGACGAAGCCATGCGGGCAACGAGCTTGAGTAGCCGTGGTCAGAAGACACGTTACCTTGAGCCAGAGAGCAACGAATGGTTTGTTGGTGCTTACTGTAAGACTGCGTTTGGTCCGAGTGTTATCGCACAGGCTCCTGAGAAATTTATTTTAGAGCCTGCGCGTACAATGAGAGTCGAAGCGTTTACTATTGCCGGCTATGTTTTATCTGCGGCGTTTTTCATGGTCGTGGTGTTTTCATTAACGATTACAACTTCGATTGAGCAGTTAAACGAAGCTGCAGAAGGTATCGGCCGGGGTAACTTTGATATTAAAGCTAAGGTGAACAGTTTTGATGAGATTGCGGATCTTGCAATTGCTTTCAACTCAATGGTTGAGGGACTGAAAGAGCGCGACAAAGTTAAAACTATGTTCAGTAAGTTCCATGGGTCATCGATTACTGAGGACTTATTAAAAGGTAACGTTAGCTTGGGTGGTAGCCGCAAAGAAGTGACGGTCTTCTTTAGTGATATTCGCGGATTTACAAAATTCAGCGAAGGCCATACGCCAGAAGAAGTTGTTGAAATGCTCAACGAGTATTTCCAAGTGATGGTTGGTATTATCACCGCGAACCACGGTGTTGTGGATAAGTTCGTTGGTGACGCAATTATGGCAGTGTGGGGCGCGCCGCAAACGACGGGTGCTGATCCGATGTATGCGGTGAAAGCTTGTTTAGAAATGCGTGTTGCACTTGCGAAGTTAAATGATTTGAGAGTTGCGCGTGGGCAAGAGCCGATCAAAATTGGAATGGGTGTACATTCTGGCGAAGCTATTTCGGGGACCATTGGTTCAACCGAGCGCATGGAGTACACGGTCATCGGTGACACTGTGAACATGGCATCGCGAATCGAAGCTTCAACGAAAGCTTTTGGCGCGGACATTTTATTGAGTGAAGCAACGGCTCGCGCAGTCGCAGAACGCTTCATCACCGAAGACGCCGGCGCCGCCGAAGTAAAAGGCAAAGCCGACGCAATCAAACTCCTCAAAGTCCGCGGATACTTCGACGCCGCCGGCAACCCGGTCGAAGTCAGCACTCCCTACTCCGACTACACCTCCGAATCCGCCGACAAAATCAAAATCTCCGCATAACGGGTGTCAGGCTCCTAAATCGGAAGCTCCACGTTATCTATTAAGCCCCTTCCCTTAGGCGCCAGGCACCAAATGGTGGCGGCAGTTCGCCACCAATTGGAGCCTTGCGCCGGTCGGACCAAACGTGCGTGCATTTGTAATCTATTGGAGCCGGTGGAAGCAGAACTATTGCACTTGTGATGAAACATGCCGCGAAGAAAAGTAATCTTAAGTTCTGACTATCCGTATTTTATAACTGGACGTTGCTTGAATCGTGATTGGTTTCGATTGCCGACCGAAGAAGTGTGGTCAATTTTTGAAGATAGACTTTATTTCTGTACGAAACTTTTCAACCTCCGGATTCATGCATTCGTCCTCATGGACAACCATTTCCACCTTTTGCTCTCGACCCCGGACGCAAATATTTCATGTGCGATGGAATATTTGTTGGGGATGGTAAGTAGAGAAATTACCAAGCGATCTGGACGGATTAACCAAACTTTCGGTACACGCCATCATAAAACGTTAATTCGAAACCATCACAATTTTCAAAACGCTTACAAATACCTTTTCCGCAATCCGGTGGCTGCTGGCATGTCGGATAACGTTGAAGACTATCCGTTTTCCACACTGCATGGACTACTGGGACGTCGACTCCTCCTTATTCCAGTTGTGGACGATACGATTTTGTTTCCAGACATTGGCTGTACGCTGAAATGGCTCAATACAAAGCCGAAAGACAAACATGTGGTTGATATTAAGAACGCTCTCGGGAAGGCAGAGTTTTCCCTACCAATTGACCGAGTAACTCGCAAAAAAAACGAACTGGAACTCGAGTTGTTCTAGAAATTTAATGCTAGTGCGCTACCAAATGGAGCCTGGCGCCTTTATTTTACGTTGATGGAGCGGAGGGTGGGGGCTTGGACGTCGGAGTATTCGGGGACGGAGAGAGGGCGGGCCGGCGATTCGGCGCTGGAGCGGCCGATTGAGTCGGTTGCTTGAAGGGAGATTGAGAAACGACCGGGTTTGAGTTTGCTAAATGAGCCGCGAGTGGAAGTTGTCTTTGCGGTTTTAACTGTCGTGCCGTCTTCTGCTTTTAACAAGACAGTATACTCTCGTGCTTCGGCGACCGGTTTCCATGCGATATCGAGCGATCCGTCATCGCGAGCTTCGATTTGATCTGGAGTCTCATCCGTAAATTCAGGCGCAACCGGAGCCGCAGATTGCACGAACTCTTGCGAACGCAACGCAGTTTTACCAACGACCACACCGTTTTCATCCAACGCTTCGGCCTCGAAATAATATGTGCCGTCAGTCTCAGGTCTCGCCTCAAATTGCGGTGCATTTACATTGTACCAACCACCGCCATCACTTGCCGGCTCGCGAGTAGACGACATACGCACACGCCAACTCTTTGCATTTGCAGGACCACGCTGCCAGCTCAACCGCGCAAGCGGCTTCAAAGCTTTGTAAGTCGTCTTTGCGTTCGTAAGTCCATCAGACCAAGTTAGAGTGGGAACTCCCTCGATGCTAAATGTCCATTTCTCAGACGGAGCAGTCGCCTCACCAAACTCATCGGTCGCAGTCACAAACCACTGATAAATACCTGGCTTCAAATCACGAATCGTTAGATCAGGAACTTTCGTTTCTTGATCTTGCTGTGCAACTTTTTCTCCACCAAGTTTCAAAAGCGAGAATGTATAGAGCTTTGCTTCAGCAATTGGAATCCAGTTCAGCGTCACGCCTTGATTGCGCATCTCCTCAAAATTGACTGTGTACTGGCTCACAGGAGCTTTCAGCACAGGCGGCAACATCGGATTCTTTCCTCTGTTGCGTAAGAAAAACTGTTGAATCGCGCTCGACACAACTGTCTTCGCACCTGGAATTTGTCCACTCACGCGCCAAAAAAGCGGACCTGAGTTTGAAAATGCAGGAACTTTTATGACGACATTGCGTCCGACCTCTTCAGAATGAATTCGCTGTTTCATATCCTTAGTCGAAGAAACTTCGATAAGCATTTGCTCAAGGTCGCCAGGATTTGACCATTGAAACGAAAGGCTCTCACTCTGGTCTGGTTGCACCATTGCATTAATTGCTGGAGCTAAAAGCACAGGAGGAACCTTCGCGCGGACTTCGTAGCGAGTAGGAGAACTTTTAAGTTCCTTCAGCTCACCACGCGAGCTCCTTGCAACTAAGCGGTAATATCCTTTTCCGATATTAAGCTTTGCATTGACTCGCCCAGCAGAACCCGCAGCCGTCGCCAATGAAACTTCTTTCAGATTCTCAGTCGTCTTTCCGACTTCAAGATAAACTTGGTAAGCAGAATCAATCGCTTCCCACTCAAACACCACTGTTTCTTCAGACTCTGGTTTTACATAAGCGACGTCACCCGGTCGCGGACTTAATATCCGCAACTTCTTAAGATCTGGAAGTGCGCTTGTCTGACCATTCTGTGAAACCACTTTTGGCTTGCCTTTAAAAACATTCACTGACACTTCGTCAGTAGCCTTCTGCTTACTCATTTGGAATTCGCTCTGACCAATCGCTAACTTCTGATCGCCAGAACTCATTGTGATATTCGGAGCATCGGTCGCAGACGCAATGAACACATTACCTTTTAAGAAATCTAAATTCAGACCATCCGAACCTTCTTGAATTTCAATAACCGAGTAAGGATCTAGTCGAACGGTTACTTTCTGCTCACGGAATTCGATTTCAACTTCAGCATCACCCGCGGTACGAACGGCCTCACCCGCGTAAAGTTCCTGGCCCGGATAGACGTGTTGCCAAATTAAGCGATTCGCAGGACGACGCTGCACTTCGTTCAAAATGAGTTTGATCTCGGCAACAGGTTTTGCATCGACAGGTGCGATTCGAACTTGGTTCGACTTGCTCCACATTTGTGTGCCGACAACTCCAAGAATGGAAATGATCGCCGCCATCAATGTTCGAAGTACAAAATCAGACATGCTTCTTCATCGGGAAAAACAGTCGAATTCTAGAGGGAAAACATACCTTTATCGTTTAATTCATAAATCAAACCCTGATCCTTTCTCTAGACTAAAGTTGAAGCCGAGAGACAAGCGTCATCAGTTGACCCGAAAGTATCTAGTGCGCAACTCTTGTCTAGCCCAAAGTCCCGGAGGATTAAGTCATGAAAATCTACGACAATATTGCACAAACTATCGGTCGCACGCCACTTGTTCGCATGCAGCGCCTCGGTCGCGATCTGCCAGCTGAGATTGTTTTAAAATTGGAATTTTTCAATCCACTAAGCTCAGTCAAAGATCGAATCGGTCTTGCGATGATTGAATCCGCAGAGCGTGCTGGAAAACTAAAAAAGGGAATGCGCGTTCTCGAACCCACAAGTGGAAATACCGGAATCGCACTCGCTTTCATCTGTGCTTCGCGAGGTTACCCAATCACGCTTGTGATGCCAGAGACAATGTCGGTTGAGCGACGCACACTTTTACTTTTGCTCGGAGCAGATCTTGTTCTCACTCCTGGTCCGCTCGGAATGAAAGGTGCCATTGCAAAAACGATGGAACTCGCTGAAAAAGATCCCAACGTTTTCTTGCCATCCCAGTTCGACAATCCAGCAAACCCAGAAATACATCGCAACACAACCGCACAAGAAATCTGGGCCGATACAGATGGAAAAGTCGACATCGTCGTGTGTGGTGTAGGTACTGGTGGAACACTCACCGGCGTAGGCCAAGTTTTAAAAGAGAAAAAATCTTCCGTGAAGATGATTGCAGTAGAGCCAGTTGAGTCTGCTGTAATTTCTGGCGAAAAACCAGGTCCTCACAAGATTCAAGGAATCGGCGCTGGCTTTATTCCTAAAAATCTCGAGACAAAACTAATCGATGGCATTGAAAAAGTGACAAGCGAGGAATCTCTTGCGATGGCAAAACGGGTCATCAAGGAAGAAGGAATTCCAGTCGGAATCAGCAGCGGCGCAGCTGTGGTAGCGGGTCTTCGCCAAGCAGCGAAGCCTGAGAATAAAGGAAAGTTAATCGTCGTTGTGATTCCAAGTATTACCGAGCGTTATTTGTCGACGTTACTTGCTAGCCAAGAGCGCGAAGCTGCTTTGCAGCTTCAAGTGTCCCAGCCGGGCGAAGCTTACCTTGCCAAGCTTGGGATCGTTCCGACTACCTAAGTTTGAACGATTTAAATTTAAAATTAGTGAACCAAAATTATTGAACGACGAATCGTTCCGTCGTTTCGGCAAAGCCACCAACTCGAGCAGTGAGCACATATTCACCGCGCTCGAGAAGCTCAACCGATAAGAATGTCCCTGGTAGCAATATAGCTTTTCCATCTGGAAGAGTTACGGTCCATTCAACATGCAACTCGCCTGGATCCTCTTGGTCTTCTAGATCCGCTCGGAAATGAACGGTGTCACCAAAGTTCATGGTTCCAGAAACCATCGTGATCAACGGTTCGCCTGCCATGTCTTTTTGCATTTGCGTGAAGTCTTCATCGGACATCACAGAAATCTCGGCAGTCGTTGGACCGATCACGCCGTCATCAGAAAAAGTTCCATCGAGCGGATGATTGCGCCAGTCGCAATGCACATGCCCATCCGCATAGAGCTGAATGTACGAAGCTCCTACTTTTTGGCAGGCAGCTTTAATCTGCGCAGGTGTTGCGGCCGCAGATTTCAAATCAATACCATCGCCATACATGTGACGAGACAGCGATGCCGAGCCACCAGTTCCACTATTGTAGCCGGGGCTCCGATAGCCGCTCGTAATTTTAACGGGGGAGTTTAAAATCTGACGAACGTTTTCGATGAATCGAAGAGCGTGTTCGGCAATATAACCATAACGGCCCTTCGATGCAGAAAGATATTCACTCAGTCGAAAAGACGGTGTGATTCGCGCATCTAGAGAAATTTTAGTGAGATCGATTAAACGAACCGGCGGTTTGTAGCGCGGGTCCGAGGAAGAAACGTAATCGTACTCTGCAAGCTCAGCCCTCGAAAACATGTCGCGATTAACAAGCGAGTTACAATTGCCAACTCGGAACGCCTCGTAGACGAAGCAATTCGTGCTAGGGCCGCCGCCTTGATCTGACGGGCCGGGTCCGCCAACAAGATTGTTTAGGGCAGATTGCTCTCGGCACGCAGTCGTTGCGAATACGAAGCAGAGTAGAATTAGAAAGCGCATCTGTCTTGGGCTTGTCATCTGTCCATTATATCTAGAGTCTCGAAACGCGAATTCTCACTTATAGAATCCTGGAGTAAAGTCGTGCGAATTCTCGACTAGACTCCTTGCTCGTGTGAAAGATGCCGACAGATTATGACTCTCTCGCTGGAGGAATCGTGAAGCGCGTTAGGACTTATCTCGCACTGATCACTCTTTTAATTGGCGGCTGCACAACTCCACCGAAAAAAGACGAACCAAAATCTCCGACTGAAACGACGTCTCGAGCGGTCGACTATAGTGGCTTGAGAAATCATCTCGGACTCAACCGATCAACGAAGAACTTAGGATTTGCTGAAGCATCGTTCGATACTTGTCAGCAGGGTTTCAATTTGCCGCAGGCGTCTGCGTGCGAGAAAAACTTTTTTGTTGTCGTTAACTTTCGACTTCAGTGTCGACATTCAACAGGAACAATTTCTCAGGCACTTACGAGTGCTGACATAACTCCAGTTTCAAATGCGAACGTGAAGTGGAATCTTAAGGGCGTGAACGGTCTAACTGCGACTGATAGCGAAGGCTTTGCGCAGCTTCAAACGATATCTCCGGTTTCACAGAAGGCCCAAAGACTGCGCCTGGCGGTTGGGACAGAGTTCCTTTACATCCGCGCAGGCGATATCAATCGAGTTGTTACGCCCGGCACTTGGTGCGATTAAAGCGTGCAGCCGGCTTTTTGCGATGACAATCGTGGCTGAAGAGCCAAGCGAGAATCTTCCGGAACAGAGAATGGGCTTCGATAAGAAGTGTCAATTAATTCAACCAACTTCTCGCGAACAGGATAAGCATTCCAATCCGTACAAAGAACTGCAGAAGCTCCGTGAAGCGCGCGCTTGATTGAACTTTTCGGATTTCCCAAGTTGTAGAGCTTGCTCCATTTTGAAGTCATGTCCGATGGATCACCGACTTTGTTGAGTTCAACGTTTCTCTCCATTTTTCCTGGAGTGACGTTGTCGAGTAAATCCCAATCACGCTCGAGTTTCATCAAACGTTTCGCAACACCTTGAGCAAACAAACTCTCGCCACCTTCGCGAGTTAAGTAAACGACGTCTGAACAACCGTATGCTTTAAGAACTTGTACCGGGTGAAGATCGGACCAGCCGCCAACAGAAACCATTTTCTCATTCATGCGAGTGAATGGTGCAAGGCCTGGCTCAGCAGGAGAGAATTTTAAAATTGTTTTCCAAGTTGCAGGGCCGAGTGGAAAGAAGCGGCGCGATTTTTCGTCAGTGCGGTCGATGCGAGACTGAATTCTCGCAAGAGCTTTGTCGGGTCCCCAATAAGCAAACTTCACCTCTTCAGGATTCGAAAGCGAGAAGCCCTTGCCGTAAACCTTAGACGACTGTTGATGATATTTTGTTAGACCAATCATAGCTTCTTGTGCAGCAGTTCCAACGAGCACGGTATTGCTTGCTAAGACAGGAATTGCGAAGCCAGGTTGCTTTTCCTCAAGATGAAGATTTTTATCTTCGCTTTGAAAATGGAAAGTAAATGCTCCGTGAAAGAGCGTGCGGCAATACGGATGCTTCGCAATCAACTCCGTCCAAGTTTTGCCGACACTGTGATCGGCACAATCATTCACGAACTGTTGCCAGTAGTGTTGCACGAAACGGTTCTTATTTTGGCCTGCGTAAAATCCCGCAATACGACCAAACGTAACCGCAACTTTCTCAAAATTAACGAGCCCTTTTCGGAAGAAGAGGTTTTGATCGCGGGCGGCATCGAATCTTCCTAAGACAGAAAGCGTTTCACCCATCTGTTGAACATAAAACTTCGCCATTTTTAAGTTACGCTGTTTGATCGCCCCAAAAAGTGGAGCTGCGAAATGCGAATCGATAAATCCGAGCTCCGTGCCTTGCTTTAGAACTTTGTGAGCAAGCATCCAATTTTTGATATTGAGTGCTGTTCCAAGTTTTTTTAGCACTCCGCCGACTTTTGCGTTACTCGCTGTTTGAAAGAGAAGGCCCATATCATTCCATGACTTTGTCTCGCGAATTTCTGTTAAAAATCCGAGTAAGCTTTTAATCATAAGTGAAGCGCGCTCTTTTTGAATTTCTTCTGATTGTCCCTTGATTAATGGATTGCTCGCGATGGCTTCCAGCAAAAACATCGAGTAGGTCGCAGAACTTCCGCCGGCCATGGCTTTCGGTAGCCCAAGTTGCTCAACCGTTCTTGCCATCGCACCCCAATGCGCTGGCTCGGAATCTCCGTTTCCGCGAATGCCCATACAGTAATCGGCACCCGATGCGCGAACAGAAAACGAGAGCATGGATATAGAAATTAGACTTAAGAGAGATTTTTTAATCATATCAAATCCTGTGCTCTGGCGGCCGCCTGCGTGCCTTTGCCAAAGCTGTCAAAGCACTGGTCAGCGAGCGCCATTGAGGAGCTCATCGATATAAATAGCGCTGCTAAAACCCAATTAATCGTCATTAGGACCTCTTAAAACTGTTCCTGGTACTAAATGTTCAATTTCTCGGCCAGTAGGTCTGGCCATGAGTTTGCAATCATTCGAAGAGTGGTTTTTTAAAAGTAGTGGAGCACATCAATGTTTGCCAAAACTGTTAGTTCAGTTCTTCTTTTGATGAGCCTTGCGGCTTGCGTGAAGCCCGGCTCTTCTTACCAACCTTTGCAAGCGGGCAACGGCGACTGGCTCATTGTTAACGGCGACGATGTGAAGCCAGGCGACAAAATCGCGAATTCGATTGTAGCGATCTCAACAAGAAAGAAATTAAGTCCCACAGGAACTCTATGCACGGCTTCAATCTTGAGTGACTCACTCGCAGTCACAGCGGCGCACTGTTTACCGACGGGTACAGCAGAGGGCGAATTAATTTTCGGCTTAGTTGTTTCTGATTCCAAAATCCGCAGAAAAATAATCGACTGGAAAAGAATGGAAGGTTACGACGAGATCGAAAGAATCAGCAAAGTCCTTCCGGAAGAGCGCACCGTCGCAGAAGATGTTTTCATGTCAAATAGCGATCATCACGACGTTGCGATCGTACGATTCGAAGGCGGCTTGCCGCCTGGATTTGAAAAAGCAAAATTACTTGAAGACGAATCTCTTATGAAGCCTGGAACGAAAGTCCACATAGCGGGCTACGGTGTCTCTAAGCCAAAGGCGTTTGAGACGAAAGGAACATTACGAAGGGCAGTAGCTCCGATCTTAATTTCGCAGTCGACGCCACGTGAATTTATTCTCGATATCACTCGTCAAGGAACATGTAACGGAGACTCAGGTGGACCCGCATACATAAAAGTTAAGGAAGAATTCTACCTAATCGGCGTCGATAGTCGATCGATCACGCCTGGAGGCGGAGAGGCATGTCAAGCGTCAGCCGCGTTCGCCAATCTATTAAAGTACGATGATTTTGTTACTGAAGCTGAGCAGACCCTGAAGCCTGCGCCACTTGTGACCCCATAGGAAATTCTAGAGCAAGCTCGCCCGGTGAGTTTTTATCAAAGGAGTTTCTATACTCCAGAGTGCGGCGAGCCTGCTCAGCCTGTGCGACTCGCAGTTCTTCCTGAACTCGAAGAGTCGCCTCCATCAAAAGTTGATCGCTGTTATCTTTTGTGAATGCTTTTGCATTGGGGGAATACAAAAGCAGAAACAAAAAGAAAAGGATTCCGGCACTCAACGTATGAATCCTCTTGGCTTGACCTTCCATGGCCCCTCCCTAGACAGCCGACCATCATTGGTGGCTCTATTACTAAGACACCTGCAGAGCCAGAATCGGTTAAAAATTAGGTGCGTGTCACCTAAGGCGTTTTTCGAGTCGATCTAAATAGAAGCGGATTCGATCGGCATTACTGCCGTAGTCGGTCTCGCCAACGCGAGAGACAGAGTGCACATCAATGCGGGTTTGGTTTAGTTTCTCGCTTTCTATTCTGATCACAACGTCGTCCCGAAACCCAAAGATCGGTGTCGTGGCAGTCGCTTCAATAATACCTTTTGCTGGGTTATAAGAAACGACTTCCCAATCCATGGTGTCGCAAACAAGCAGCGCTCGCTGTATTGTTTCGAATATCGGTCGATTAACCAAAAGCGATTGTTCGTAGAATTTTGGAACGTTCGTCGGCCGCAATTTCATCTGCTGACTAGAGATGAAAACCGAGGTCATAAATAGAATCAGTGTGATGAGCGTCCCGCCAAGGGCTGCGTGTAACCACGATTTTCGACTTAAGAATTTCACGTTCTGCCTCCAGTCAATTGGGATAGCCCGCGCAAAATCGAGTTTCAAGCCGGGACAGCAATTTCGTATTTATCGTCAAAAATCTCGCCACTGCTTCAAGCGTTACCGCCACAATCTGTCGGCACTTTGACACTCTCAAAAACATTAATCCCAATGTGTTTCACGGCACTTAATAAATTGGATGTTCTAACGATCTTTGCGCAAACTGTGTGTAGCAGTCTGTATGCTCTCACTCGAATCTATTGAACTGGTCTTTTTTTCTCTTGAACAGAGGAGGCTTTATGAAAGCTGACAGTAAGTTAGGATTACTCCTACTCTGCGGCTTAGCGCTGACAGCCTGTAACTCAGGGGTCGGGTATACCGCAGCAGATGGACAAATTTACCAGGAGCCTATCTATTTAGATAAGGCGAGTGCGGAAGATTTCGAACAGCACATGGTTGTAGTGAAGGGCAAAAAGGGAAATGAACTGAAGGTTGTGATTTGTCACGTACCTCCAGGAAACCCTGATAATCGACATACGATATCTATCAGCGAAAACGCAGTCGATGCCCACATGAACCACGGCCACAACAAAAAGCACGCCGATCGTGAACGAGACTATCTCGGAGAATGCCGAGACGGATCGGATGATAGCGGAGGCGATGGCTCTGGTGACGATGGTTCATCAGGTGGTACTGATGGTGGAACCGATGGTAGTACTGACGGCGGAACAGACAGTGGTTCTGGTGATGGCGGTTCTACTGGTGGAACAGATGGTTCATCGGGTGGAACAGACAGTGGCTCTGGCGATGCCGGCTCCGCACCAGTTTGCACTTCGTACCCAATCACTGACCGCGATCAAAACTGTGATGGCGCCGACGACCTAACTGGCGATCAGCTTTACTAATAGCGCAACTAAAGGCGCCGCGAAAGCGGCGCCTTTTTCTATTCTTCAAGACCTCTTCACTTATCACCACGATCCCTCCATGGCATGCTTCTCTACTTGAGGTGCCTGCATGCGCTGGATATTAACTGTGACATTATGTTTGTCCTTCTGTGCCACAACCGCACAGGCGCAATCGCGTAAGCCGACCCCGGAAGAGCAAAAGAAAATCGACGAATACAACGAGGCACTCTCAGGCGACACGCCTGATACTACTGGCGCTATTTCAAAACCGACAGACGAAGTGAAATCGGAAGAGATCAAAACTGAAACTCCTCCAGAGCAAGCAACTAAAACCAATTTAGAACGCAAGATTTTGGCGATGATCGTTTATGCGCCACTTGATTTATTTGTGCCGAGTAAATACGGCGCTACTGTCGGTTGGCGATTCACGCCAAAGACAACTGCCGAACTTGAATACGTGCGCGGCTCACTATCGGTTCCGTTCTTGTTCGAGTCCCTCGGAGGGATGACTGATCAAAGGCTTTCGCTTGTCATGCGAAGCCACTTCGGCAAATCGAGTTTCAATTATCACTACGGTGTCGCTTATCACATGTTCAAAGTGAAGCTTGGTAATGACATCATCAATCGCTCTGTTCCGCATTCGTCGGAGTATGATGAGATAGTTTTAAACTCGATTGGATTCGTTGTCGGTATTGGCAATCGGTGGATCATTCAGGACAATTTTATTATCGGCGTGGATTGGGCGGTGTGGTCGCAACCCCTATCACAAACAGAGAGAAAGACTGGGTTTACTCAATACGTATCTAACTCCGATCGAGACAACGTAAACGACGCAATTGATTTCATCTCAGAATTCCCGCGCTTCTCAGTGCTTAAAATAAATCTGGGTATGACATTTTAACCAGTAGCTATTTCCCTTTTGCAATCTTTAGAACCCAACGATCGTGAATCGAATCCAGCAGTCGATTGAGACTTCGCTTTTGTAAGCCCAGTTTCTTGCGAATCGGAATGCTGATGACAGCAACGACTGTGCTGACGACGCTGATTGCGACAAGAGTCACTCCAGTAGCGAGTACGATTTGAAATGTTGTTGGGTCAGGAGGGGCGATTGAGTAAAACGCATTTCCTAACGACTTGCCGAGAAAAAAATTAGAGGCCGCATCGTCCTTTGCCCAAAGCGTAGCAATCCTTCGGCCGATTCCGAACACGTTTAAAGTGCCGTCTTGGAAAATCCACGTTGCGAATAGGTAAGTGAGTGCCGACGACGTGAGGTCAGTTATAGACGATTGTCGAAGACTATAGATGGTGATCTCGCTTTGAGCTTCACGGATTAACTGCGCTTTGAGATCAGGCGTGATGCGCTCTGAAATCTGCGAAATTCCGACGACCTTTTGAGCAACTAGGCGTTCAATTTCTTTCTGGTAATTGGTCCGCAACGCCATTGGGAGTTTTTGCTGATAGCTTTTTGCGTTGTCCCATCCAAGTTGATCCAAAACGTCGAAACTTTTTTTAATCGATAGTGCGGGAATCGCCCAGAATGCATTGACCTGATTCAGAGCCAGATCAAGCAAGAGATGTTTTTTCTGAAGCTGGGCGCACTCGCGAAGAGACAAATGCGCATTAAGAAAATCGTCTAACGTTTCTTTTCGTTCTTCAATGAGATGCGCGATTTTAGGAGCTTGCATGGGTGATTTATCATGAGGTTAGTGGCGTATTAATGCAAGACCGCGCTGAATGAGGACCAGGAGATTCTCAGATGTCCGCGAAATCCTATCAAGGTTGGCTCGCAATGAAGCAGTGAGTTCAGGCGCCAAATGTTTCGGTTCAAGCATTTCAATCAACTCAAGTCGCAACAACCAGTCGTGTGGAAAAGTTTTATCTAGTGAGGCGACTACAGTTTCTATCGTTTTCAATTCGATATTTCCGGATTCGCGCAGCTCACGGACTTTAGCGTAAAGCGGGATCAGCTTTTCATTGTCGGGAGAGACATTGCGCTTTTGCCGTCTAGGTTTTTCCGGAACATTTTTTTCCGCTTCAATGTAAGCAGCTCGGTCAGCAGCGCCGCCAAACACTGAGGCGATCTTTTCTCCGCATGCGAGGTCGAAGGTTCCCCACTCTGGCATAAAGAGAATTTCAGTGCCGTTAGTGATCGTGCAATCAGTAAATGCAATCAACAATGTCTTGTCGTTTTTCTTGAGAACCTCACGGACACATCCCTCAACAACGATGCCGCTCGCAAATTCAAGTTGACCTTTTTGCGTGCCTTTAAAACCGAATGCTTCTAAGTCTTCAAGCGAAAGTGAAGACGTACTCAGTTTTGAGTTCTTCAATTTCCCGAGCGGAGTGCTGAATCCATCTTTGTGATAGGACGGTGAGTGGCCTTCCAATTGTTTATCTGCAAATGAAATCTGAACTGGTCCCGTGAATTTGATGAAGGAAACGCTTTCAGCGTCTTTTGTGCGGAATTCTGTGAGCACGCCACTAATCTGCAATCCAGTTTCCAGAACTGTAGTTGTTTCGGTGCGCGCCTCCTTGGCTTTTTCAAGGCCGTAAACACCGCCGCGTCGATACGCCATTCGATTCGCAAGCTCCTCAATAACAGCTTCAAGCGTTTTGAAATCTTCAGTGTAGTAAAGTTGCGGCTGCGGTTTGGTAATATCGTAATCCATTTTAATACAATCGATAGTGAGCGGGAGCTTGGGAACTTTATCTCCCAAACAATTGTACGACTCACTAACTGACGAGAGCAGACCAGCGCCATAAATCAAATACTCATCACCCTTTTTAAAGAGTCCGTATTCAGTTGTCCACCAACCAAGTCGAGTGACCTCTTGCGCTTCGCTTACGTAAGTGACTTTCGCAGATGCCTCGTCGAGTGCTTTCTGTGCTTTTGCGATCAGCTCTTCAGTTGAAGCCGGATCCTCTTTAATTTCCGATAGATCTAAAACTGCTTTGTAAACATCGACGTCCTCTTTGGCGAAAATTACGTACCGAGCTATCTCGCCGAACTTTCTTAAATAGGAAGAATATGCCGGATCAGAAATAATCGGCGCATGTCCCGCTGCCTCGTGAACGATATCAGGCGCTGGAGTGTAATCGACGTGTTCAAGTTTACGCATGTCACATGCAATCGGTAAAATGCGAAGAGAAAGCATCTCTAGAAAAGGCGCAGGTGGTATAAATCCTGTGATGACAGCAATTCGCCAGCCGAAGCGTTTTAACTTT
>JANOUF010000320.1:0-19654 GCA_031416685.1 Bdellovibrionales bacterium | reverse complement strand
ACTTGTTCTTCAGTCTGGCCGACCCATGCGAATTCAGGCCAGGTGTAAATCACATACGGAACTGTTTCGTAGTTCACGTGACCTTTCAAACCAGCGATCGTCTCCGCGACGGCAACGCCTTCTTCTTCGGCTTTATGCGCGAGCATCGGCCCTTTGATCACATCGCCAACGGCATAAATCGAAGGAATAGAAGTCTGCAAGTGACTATTCACCTCAACCCGACCGCGGTCGTCGACTTTGATTCCGATTTTCTCGCAACCAAGTTTATCTGCGAACGCGCGACGACCTGTCGCAACCAAAACGTAGTCGCCTTCGATGGTTTCGGTTTTCTTTTCTTCCGTGTTTTCATACTTAAGCTTCACGCCTGTGCGCGTGACTTCGCTCTCGGTGACTTTGCATGAAAGTTTGAAATCAATACCCTGCTTTTTTAAAATTCGGATGAATTGCTTAACAACGCCTTGATCGGCTCCGCCCGCAATCATCGGTCCATACTCAATGACAGTCACTTTTGAACCTAAGCGCGCATAAACCGAACCAAGCTCAAGACCGACAACTCCGCCACCAACAACCACGAGATGCATAGGCACTTCGCTTAAGCTCAACGCCTCAGTCGAAGAAAGTACACGACGTCCGTCGAATTTTAAGAATGGAAGTTCGATCGGCACTGAGCCTGTTGCGATCATGATGTTTTTCGCTGAAAGAACTTGGGGGGCCTCTCCGTCAACGGTCACTTGGTTTGGACCAGTGATTCGGCCAGTGCCTTTTATCCATTCGATTTTATTTTTTCCGAAAAGGAATTGAACACCGTCAGTCAGTTCTTTTACGATCTTTTCTTTTCGCGACATCATTGCTTTAAGATCGAGCTCAACTTTTTGAAACTTAATTCCGTGCTCAGCGAAATCGCCGTGCATGGCCATTCCGAAATGTTCACTGGATTCGAGCAATGCTTTTGAAGGAATGCAGCCAACGTTAAGGCACGTGCCGCCGAGAGTTTTGTCTTTTTCGACAACTGCGACCTTAAGCCCAAGTTGTGCCGCACGAATCGCGCCCGTATATCCACCGGGTCCGCTGCCAATAACAACTAAATCAAATTGCGTCTCTGCCATACTAAATCTCAAGAAGGATGCGCGATGGATCTTCGATGCACTCTTTCACTTTTACAAGGAACGTGACCGCTTCTTTACCGTCGATGATTCGATGGTCATAAGAGAGCGCTAGATACATCATCGGTCGAACGACAACTTGTCCATTGACCGCCACTGGGCGCTCTTGGATTTTGTGCATTCCTAAAATTCCCGATTGCGGCGGATTTAAAATGGGCGTCGACATGAGCGAGCCGTAAACGCCGCCGTTTGAAATCGTGAAGGTACCACCGGAGAGATCATCGACAGTGAGTTTTCCGTCGCGCGCTTTAAGCGCGTAATGCTTGATTGTAAGTTCAATTTCAGAAATTGAAAGTTGATCAGCGTCTTTGATCACAGGAACGACGAGACCTTTTTCGGTTCCAACCGCGACGCCGACGTTAAAGAAATTCTTCTCGAGAATGTCAGTGCCTTCGATTGAGTTGTTCACCATCGGCACGTCTTTAAGTGCTTCGATGGCTGCTTTCACAAAGAAACCCATGAAACCAAGAGAAATATCGTAACGCTTTTTGAATAAGTCTTTGTACTTCTCACGAAGTTCCATCACGGCTGACATGTCGACTTCGTTAAAAGTCGTGAGAATGGCAGCATTGTGCTGAGCTTGTACTAAGCGCTCTGCAATTCGCTTGCGAATTGTCGACATCGGCTTTCGTACAATTTCGCCCTGGCGTGAAACTTTCATTGGAAGCGGTGGTAAATCGGATTTCGCTTGAGGCGATTTCGCAGGGACCATTGATGTATTCATGCTTGGACTTCCGGCAACGGATGCTCCAGCGGGTCCTTGGGTGCGTGACGCCTGCTCGACATCCATCTTCGTCAAGCGTCCATCTTTTCCAGTACCCTTCACTGCTGAAGGATTCACACCGGTTTCGTCGACAACGCGACGAACCGACGGCGACATGTGCGCTTGCAGATCAGGATGAATCTGCTTTCCTCCGCCTGAGCCGGAAGAAGCTGCTGGCGCAGTTTGTGTTGTAGCTGCAGGTTTTGCTTCTCTGTTTTTATCAGGCTGTGGCATTCCCGCTGAAGCAACACCTTCTGTATCGATGACAGCGACAGTCGCGCCGATCTTTACCACGTCGCCTGGCTTTGCTTGGGTCGTTAACACACCATCGTTGGGTGCAACGACTTCAACGCTCGCTTTGTCAGTCTCAAGAAGCAAAATGATTTCGTCGCGTTTAACGAACTCGCCGCTCTTCTTCGTCCATTCGCCGATCGTTGCTTCTGAGATAGACTCACCGACTGCAGGAACTTTGATTTCAGCTTTCACGTCGCACTTCCCTTATTTAAAACAGCTTAGGACAATTTCTTCTTGCTCATGCTTATGAACTTTTTCCGAACCGGTGGCAGGCGAAGCGCGCTCTGTGCGACCGCGATAAATCACCGGCATGTTCGTTAAGCCCAATTCTTCACAAAGATCATTCAATCGTGGCTGCATGAAAAACCATGCGCCCATATTCTTCGGTTCTTCTTGCGCCCAAATTACGCGCTTTAATTTCGCAGCAGACTTTAAGATCGGCCCGATCAAATGGCTTGGGAACGGATACATTTGTTCCACACGCACAAGCGCAGTCTTCGCTTGATCTTTTTTATCTAAGGTTTCTCGGTGCGCGAGTAGATCGTAATAAACTTTGCCCGTGCAAAGCACAATTGTCTCTGCACCCTTCATTTCGATCGATGCATCCGGAAGAACTTCTCTGAACACGCCATCCGTAAATGCGGATAGAGGCGAAACTACTTTCGGGTGACGAAGCAGAGACTTCGGCGACATAATCACAAGAGGCTTTCTAAACGGCCGCATCACTTGACGACGAAGTGCGTGGAACAATTGCACCGGCGTTGTTAGGTTCATGACCTGCATATTGTCTTGTGCGCAAAGCTGCAAGAAGCGCTCAAGCTTGGCGCTTGAATGCTCAGGACCTTGGCCTTCATATCCGTGCGGCAAGAGAAGAACGAGGCCACTCATGCGCTGCCACTTCTGCTCAGCCGACGCTAAGAATTGGTCGATAATAATTTGTGCACCGTTAGCGAAATCGCCGAACTGCGCTTCCCAGAGAGTTAAATAAGTCGGATCGCTCGATGAGTTTCCGTATTCAAAACCCATGACCGCGTATTCCGATAAGAAACTATCGTAAACGCAAAATTCAACTTCGCTCGGATTGATCGAGGCAAGTGGGCTATACTTCTCACCGTTTTTTGTATCGTAGTAAGCCGAGTGTCTGTGCGAGAAAGTTCCCCGCACACAATCTTGTCCTGTTAAGCGAACCGAAGTTCCTTCTTGCAAGAGAGATCCGTAAGCGAGCAACTCACCCATGCCCCAATCAATCGCGCCGTCACCGTGGAGCATCGCTGCTCGTGCTTCGAGAAGTTTTGCAACTTTCGGATGAATGCTGAAATCAGATGGCCACTTAGTGAGAAGTTCTCCAAGTTTTAAAATCGAATCACGCGGTGAACCGGTAGGCCAGGTCTTTTCGAAATCCTCGCGAGTTGCGCGACGTAAACCCTTCCAGTTACCTTCAAAAACAAGCGGCTTCATTGCAGGCGGAGTTTTACGAACGCCGTCGAGTACGGATTGCAAACGATCGATCTGACTTTTGTAGTACGCTTCAGCTTGCTCGGGCGTAAGCGTTCCTTCAGCGATGAGTTTTTTTGCGTAGATCTCCATCGGCGTCGGATGTTTTTTGATTTTGTCGTACATGAGCGGCTGCGTGTAGGCAGGCTCATCGCCCTCGTTGTGGCCAAAGCGACGATAGCAAACCACGCTGATAACGATGTCGCGTTTAAATTCCATACGGAACCGAAGCGCGATATCCATTGCGCGAACACAACTTTCGACTTCATCCCCGTTAACGAGGATCACAGGAGTTTGTGTGACCTTTGCGATATCAGAAGCGTATGGAGTTGAGCGCGCATGTTGCGGGCTTGTCGTAAAGCCAACTTGGTTATCGATGATAATGTGGATCGTGCCGCCAACTGTGTAGCCTTGCAGCTGACTCATTTGAAAAGTTTCAGCAACCACACCTTGTCCTGCAAATGCAGCGTCACCGTGAATTAAAACTGGAACAACTTTTTTACGTTCTTCCGTGTCGCGACGACGACGCTGCTTTGCGCGAGTCATACCGCAAACGATTGGATCGACTGTTTCTAAGTGCGATGGATTAAACGCGAGGGAAATGTGGCATGAACCGCTTTGCGTGCGCTTATCGGCTGAGTGACCCAAATGATACTTTACATCACCGTCAAAGAAAGAGTTGTGCTCATCGCGAATTCCTTCGAACTCGCCGAACATGCTATCAAGCTCTTTGCCCATGAAATTTGTCAGGACATTCAGACGACCGCGATGAGCCATTCCGATGACGATCTCTTCAAGACCATTTGGAACTCCTCGCGCAACCAATGTTTCTAGCATTGGAATAAGTGAATCTCCGCCTTCAACTGAGAAACGTTTTTTCCCGACGTAACGGGTATGCAAGAATTTTTCAAAAGCTTCAGTGCGCGCGAGATGTTCGAACACCAAACGTTTTTCATCTTGAGGCAGCTGGAAGTTTTGCGTCTTTTTTTCGAACTCGTTGTAAAACCAATCGCGTACAGTTGGGTTTGCATCTGAAGCTTGAACCGAAATCGTGCGGCAGTAAGCATCGCGAAGATGCGCGATAATGTCTTTTAGCTTTGCGTTTGGCTTTCCAACAATTGCGCCAATTGAAAATGTTTTGTCGAGATCTTCTTCTTTGAAATTGAAGTTCGTAAATGAAAGTTCCGGAAAAGATTTTGTGGCATCAGAAAGTGGATTTAAGTTGGCTTCGAAATGACCGTACGTGCGATACGCATTGATCAGGTTATACACATCAAGTTCTTGGCTCGAAACCGAACCGCCGGGCCCGATGTTTTGCGCGAACTCAACGCCTTCAAAAAACATCTGCCATTCTTCGCTGACCGAATCAGCGTCCATTAAAAAACGCTGATATAGTTCTTCGATGTATTCCAAGTTGGATCGGTTCACATAACTGTGCTTTTCCAAGGGCTTATGATCCTTCGTCTGGTAGTTTTACGACCCAAATATTTATATCGCTTTTTGTACACTCGAGGCGAGCGAGAAATGCGCCAGTTCGCACCTTCTACGCTCTGCATCCATCGTGCGTCCGAAGCCTTGAACAGCTGGAGCAATAGCCCCATATTGTCGACCAATGATCCCAGAGTTCGACGCCACAAAATTCCACGCGTGGGTTCATAACCTCGACCCATTCGCGATCCATTTTTCCGAGACGTTTGGCATTCGTTGGTACGGTCTAGCGTATATGGCGGGCTTTTTCGCGGGTGCGCTGATCATGAAGTTTCTCGCGCGTCGTGGGCAACGAACATTGCCCGCAAAGCAGGTCGTCGACTTTATCACCTATGTTGTACTCGGTACGATGTTTGGTGGACGCCTTGGCTATGCTCTTTTTTACGACACGACACTCCTGACCAGCTGGGATTCCCGTCTTGTTATGTTCGGCCTCGATATTCCAGTCTGGAATTTGCTAGCAGTTTGGGAAGGTGGAATGGCAAGCCACGGTGGAATTGCCGGAATTGTGATTGCTTCGATCGTTTACGCCAAGCGCCACGGCTTAAGCTGGCTACATTTGGGCGACCTCACCACTCTCGGAGGAAGCCTCGGGATTTTCTTTGGGCGTCTCGCAAATTTTATAAATGGTGAACTGCAGGGCCGAGTTGTTGATGGGCCGGTGGCTTGGGCAGTGAAATTTCCGAGCGATATGCATCAGTGGTTACGGAAAACTCCGGAAAAATTGAACCAGCTCTCGGATGCTGCTCGTGAAGTTGGAATTCCGCAAGACACTTGGGCAAGCTGGATGGATCAATTTCATAGTAGCAAGGAAATTCGCGACAACGTCAAAGCGGTTATCGACAAAATAATTTTCAGTTTAGGAGAAGGTAATCATCGGATCGCGGAATTGCTTCAACCGTTGCTCGAAGCTCGACACCCTTCACAAATTTATCAGGGCTTGATGGAAGGGCTTTTTGTTTTCATCGCGTGCTTTCTATTTTGGTACAAACCCCGCAAGCCTGGGGTAATCGGCGGATTGTTTTTAACCATGTATGCAGTGATGCGATTTGTTGGGGAACAATTCCGTGAACCCGATGCGCACATCGGCTATGAGTTTTTAGGACTTACACGCGGGCAAATTTTGAGTATCGTGATGTTTCTCGCAAGCGCTGCTCTTTGGATTTGGGCTGCTCGAAGACCGGCCGATGTGATAGGCGGCTGGGGACCCGAAGCCCAGGGATTAAAGAAAGTAGATCCATAAATGGAACAACTCCCCGACAATATTTCTCTCGTTTATTGCGATGGCGCGTGCTCAGGAAATCCAGGGCCCGGCGGCTGGGGTTCGATCGTCTGTTTTCCCGATGGAGATGTGCGCGAACTTGGCGGCGGAAACCCATCGACCACAAATAACCAAATGGAATTAATGGGCGCGACTGAAGCGCTCCACGCGTTAGCAGAAATTCCTGGCCCTGTTTGGCTTTACACGGATTCAGTCTATGTCATTCGCGGCATCACGCAGTGGATTTGGGGTTGGCAACGAAACGGCTGGAAAACGTCGGATGGCAAAGAGGTACTCAATAAAGATTTTTGGATCGACCTCTCCAAAGTCGTAAGTAAACGCAAGAAAGCGGATGCGGTTGTTTGGCGCTATTCGCGAGGTCACACTGGAATTCCTGGCAACGAACGTTGCGATGAAATCGCGGTTGCGTTTTCTCAAGGTCGGCGCGTGTCGTTGTATAATGGCCCGCGAGAAAATTATCCTTTTGATGTGACGGAATTACCGAAGGAAGAATCGATTCCCGAGAGCAAATTTCAAAAAGGACCTAAGCCCGTTGCTCATTCTTATTTGAGTCTCCTAGGCGCAACTGCACTTCGGCATAAAAATTGGCCCGATTGCGAACGTCGCGTGAAAGGCCAACCCGGAGCCAAGTTCAAAAAAGCGATGACCGCCGACGAAGAGGCCACGATTTTAAAAGGCTGGGGCGTTGATCCAAAGACTTTGAAAGACAGCTGAGTGACTGAAATGAACTCGCCGCCTCGCTTCGCCTGGAAAAATAAAATGAGTGAAATTATCATCACGGTTCTCGGTGTGATCTTCGCCTTTACCATTGCTGAGATTGTCGCAGGCCATGTCATGAGCTCTGAATACATGACCAGGGGAATTCCACGAGTCGCACCGAACTCAAATACCGACAGTAGGTATGGAGTTTTCCCTGCCGCCCCTCTCGGCCCATCAGGCTTCAAAGCGCAACCGTTTGACCCGAGCCAGGTTCGCATGATGGAGTACCAGCCGTCTGATGCAGCCGGCACGACAGAACTTATCCCCTATCACCACCCGTTGCGTTCGGCGCGTATGATTCGTAAGACGCTTGATGGTGAGATCATCTTCGATGTTAGCTATAAATTAGATGAGTTTAATCGACGAGTGGTTCCATTAAGTCCATCTACTGCTGGCGACTTTGTTTTGATGAGTGGCTGTTCATTTGTATTTGGCACTGGCGTCAGTGATGATGAGACCTTGCCTAACCAAGTTCAACGGCACCTGTTAACCGACAGCCCCGCAACACGCGTATATAATTTGGGAATTCCAGGAAGCTCCGCTGGCGATACGCTGTGGTGGTTAAAAGGAATGGATCCCGAGCAGATTACTGAGCCTGGGGGAATTCTCACCTATACGTACACAGACTGGCTCTTGCCGCGAATGAGTTCGAGCTGGTCTTTTCTGGCCTGGGGCGCAAATCATCCAATATACGAATTGAATGAAGCCGGCGAACTGACCCGCACTCAGTCCTACAACGTCGTAATGCCGGTGCAAAGTGCCGCTGCACGGTTTTTCTTTCGCTTTGATCTGTGGAAACTTATCGCATTTCGTTTACCTAACCGAAAGATTTCTGAGTCTTGGGAACTTTTGATTAGATCATTTATTGAAATGCGAGAGCTCGGCAAAAAAAAATTCAACATACAAGAATTCGTTGTAATTATTTATCCCGGAACGTCCTCAAGCCCTGAATTGATTAGACGACTTGAAGAACATAAAATTCGTTATATTGATTACTCGAGCTGGGATCTTCCTTCGCTGACTCAAGGGAAAGATCGATTTCCCTTTGATGGACATCCATCGACTGCAGCTAATGCCGTTCTCGCCGTTTCAATTGCTGCTGAACTCAATTCAATTCGCCGTTCGCAAATACGGCGCTAAAGAACTTTCTTTGCCATCAATCGGATGCGGCGACTTTAAACCGAGAAGTTTTAAAACAACCGGAAACACGTCGACATTGTCAAACGTCGGAGCGACCGATCCCGGTTGGATCTGTGGACCTTTGGCAATAAAAAAGGCATGCATATCTTTATTAGACGGACTCCACCCATGAGCACCGACGTCGAGACCTTCAGATCTCAATGCCTTTGCAATTTTGCGAGGAAGCAAAAGGTACGGCAGATCGGCGACGATCACGATATCCCCGATTCGATCTCGATTTGAATAGTGAAACTCTTCTGGCATCTCAGATCTTAAATAGGTCTTAAAATTTTTTTGCGATTTCTTTAAAGATCGATAAGCTTTATCGATCTTTCGCTGATCATCTGAATAAAGCGTCATGACAGCGCCTTGATCACCGACTTGAAATTCGTTCAATTCGAGAATCGATTCAACGTCGATGATTTTATCGCGTTCAATATTGCGCATACCGTGATCTGACATAAGTAGAATATTGACCGGCAACTGTCGTGCGCTGATTTCACGATCGAGTTCTCCGATCGCCAGGTCGACTTCTTGAATTGCATCTCTCAATTGCCGAGACTCGGTTCCAAAAGCGTGAGAAACCGAATCGATGCTTGAAAAATACAATGCAAGAAAACGCGGTCGATTGGGTTCACCGAGTTTGAGCCACTCAAGGACTTGTTTGACCCGCTCACGATCTACGGTCTTGCTGTTGTAAGACACGAAATATCTAGGAGTGATTCCATAAATTTTTGCTTCTGAACCAAGCCAATTGAATACGGCGCTGCCAATCCCATTTCGTTCGGCGATCGTCCAAATTGGCTCGCCGAGATACCAAGACCCGTCATCAACCGTTCGTTTGTCTTTGATTGAAAATGTTGCGTTTCGCTTTCGATCGAAGAAAGTATTCCCGACGATGCCGTGATGAGACGGTCTCAACCCTGAGACCAATGTGAACTGATTCGGTGACGTCAGCGTCGGAAAACTCGGACGCATGCTTTCGGTCCGCAATCCTTCTTGGGCTATTCGATTCAAATTTGGTGGTTTGAATTTTTCCAGATAATCATAGCGAAATCCGTCAATCGAAATCATAAGCACGATCGGCTTTTGATCTGAGACTCTGTCGGGTCTCAAATCGCGCGAGGCGCAGGACGCGATCACCATATGAAGAGCGATCATCATGACCAACCGACTCAACATAAACTGACTTCGTCCTTTGCTTTTCATGACTGCCCTCGAAGATAAAATTCTCCGGCGCCCAAATAGGTTTCCAGCATAAATTCGACAAATGGATCAAGGGTTCCGACTTGTCTCGATCGAGCGAACGCACGATCGTAACCGCCAAAATCCAAATGTGCGATAAGTTCGGGCTCCCAAAAATGATGCAAAACAATTCCGGCACTCAATAGCGTCGAAAATTCATAGGCGCGCGCCGTACGCCCGTTGCCATCCCGAAAAACATGAATATTGGAAATTAGACCGTGCGTTTGAATTGCGGACAAAACAGGATCAGTTTTGGGCGCACACTCGAACTGCCAGCGCTCCAGGTCACCAATTAGGTTAGAGAGAGCATCGGCAGGCGGAAACGTCCAGAGACGGCATCCATTCGTATCGTCGAGAAATGCATCGGATTTGCGAATCTGAGTTTGATTTGAATTGCTCCCAGCCGTTAGGCGATGACATACCTCAACCATGCGCCGAACTGACAAGGGATGTTGTCGTCGACGACCCAGCCATCGACGCGTCGCACAGTAAGCACTCTGGCGCTGCCGTTCATCTGACAAACGACCGCGGCTCTTGTTTTCGATAATGCGTGCTCGAACCGAGAACACAAGACCTTCTCGCGTGTAGGGCATGTCGTCCCCGCGCAACGCTGCACGCTCGAGCAAGGTCGAGATTCGGCGCAGGTTCCGAGCGAGCTTTGAAAGCGACTTGGGCGCAGAAAGCCGCCAAGGGATTTGGTGCTTCTCAAAATTTGTAACTCGGTTTTTGAATTGCATTCGACTTCAACCAAACGCCTTGATAAATCTAAAAGCTTTGCTGGAATAGCACGCTACCAGAGTAAGGAGTTTATGAAAAAAGTTTTTCAGAAAGAATCAAAAACTGCAAAAAAATCGCGCAAGAAATCTGGAAACCCAAAAACGTCCAAAGCAAAGGCTTCACCTAAACTAAAACGGTCTGCTCCAAAGCTTGAGAGGCTTTTCGGCGAACTGCGAAAGGTTGACATTGAGAGTCTTGGAGTCTTTGGCTCCTCGACTTACTAAACTGGGTTTGACTAGTGGACAACAGACCCTTTCTCTTGCTCAGCACAGCTCGCAGCGGCAGCACTCCCTTTTACAATGTCTTAGCGACCTATCTCGCCAAGCATCACGGAGTTAGTGCCGTCGGCGAAATTCTAAACGCCAATTCCGGATTCTACCAGGAGCACGGAAACGAGATCGTTCGCACTCCAGGCGACCGTCTGCTTTCAAAATCGAACTTCAACAAAGTGTTTTCGAAACGTGTAGCTCTCGCAAAAAAGTATCATGGCCGAATCTTTTTTAAAATTTTCCCGAGCGCGTTTAATTACGAAACTGCCGCATGGCTTGCCGAAGATTTCAGAATTATTACTAGCGAACGCCAGAACCACCTCGAACAAATTCTGAGCTTTCTGGTGAGCACATCGTCAGGCAGATGGTATGAACCAAAAGGTTTGCGCATTGCTGAGGGGTCACTGATTGCCCGCTTCGAAAAGTTTCAAGCCATTGAACGCTCAATTTTTTCGTTTCAGTTTCTGAAGAAGCAATTGAAGACTGAAGGGAATCTCATTTACGAGGAATGTTCGCTCGCGCAGCCAGAAAGCTTTCTCGGCAAAATCGGTCTGCGAAAAAAACTTGCGCACGGTGAAATTAAGCTTCCAGAGGTTCAAAACCGGAAACCAAAACTCAAACTTTTTTCGAACGCAGACCAGATTTTAAATTGGTACGAGAGTTCGCCTTTGAAGAATTCTTTCGATGGGCGTTAACGATCAATTTCGCTTTGTGCAAATCGGCCAGAAGTTTCATGGTCTTTCGGTTCCACTGCGAAGCGGTCATGAATTTACTCAGAAGGTTTTTGGCCGCGATTTCTTCCTGACTTTTAGTTCCGTCCAACGCATTCCAAACCTGGATCGAGGCACCTGTCAAAACCCAGAAATGCCCCTTGCCGTTGAGACTCATGAGACTCAGCTCATTCTTACTCATTTGTCGACCCAACACGGCAGGATTTTGCTTCGGAAATTTCGTCATTTCAATTTCTTATCAATCACGGAGCAACCGTGCAACCAATAACGAAGCGCACACGAGATACCCGCCGCTGGATGAGTCACGATATCTTGCAACCGCTTTGCAACCGGTGGCTTCGTGAAACAACCGGTCGTGACAGTTGGTTTCCGGGCCCGATGCGCGACAATTTCCCTCCCAAGCTGAGAGGCACTAGCGCGCCCGTTGATGTGGTTTTGTTTGGCGATTTTGCGGAGCAACTATGCCGATTCAGTGATTGGCCTTATTCGTTCAACCGAACTGTACGTATTTGGGTTTTGTGTGGGGCAGCTCGCGAGGTATGTGAAAGCGTTCTTGGAATTCCGCGTCAGTACATTGGCGTCATACCGCGCTCGGTACTTTTCCCGCAATGGGCTAAAGCGAGGGCTCTCCCGAAAAAAGAAACCCAGTTCGATTTAGTTTACAGCGGAAGGTTCATTGAAACGAAAAATTTCGACATTTTTCTACAAACTGCATCGGCCCTTCAAACCCGATTTGGATTTAGTAAAATGTCTGTTGAAGCTTGCGGATCCTACACGGGCAACTTAGAGCAGATTGCCTACCTAACTCTTCGGCTCCCTTGGATAACACCGCCGCGATTTGTTCTCGAAAAGGGCCCCAACGAATGGCTCAGAATTAAACGACGACAACCCGTTGCGATGAATCTTTCCTGCAGCTTTCGCGACGATTTCGGAGTGAGTATTGCTCAGGCGCGAGCCGCTGGGTGGCCATGCGTCCTTTCAAATTGGGGAGGGTTTCGCGATGTCAAAGGACGAGGTGTGCTTCATGTTCCGCACGAATTGATTGCGAAACCGGGCATCGAGCGATCCGTTTCATTGTCTTCGGACTATAGAATCCCGCACTGGATTGCGGAAAACTGGACTCGATCCGGTCGGCCGCTCGCAAAAGTCCGATTCGAAGAGCCGATCAGTCTTTCAATTTCTCAATTAGCTAAATTCAGCCAGCCAAGCTGGAAAAAAATTAAAGACCGCCGAGTTCACGACTGGTTTCGTAAATCGGATCGGCGTTTGATCCGGGCTCAATACGAACGGTCCTTCGGGGGCTCCCACCAATGAAAAATTCCTGGCGAAGTATTACAGTCCTTCAGCAAGAATGTAGGCGATGGTTTCAATCTGAAGGCCTTTCTCAACCTCGATTTGAATTGAATCCGACTCAAGGGTGGCCGCACAAGCCCGGAGTTTGCGATATCGTTGTCGCACGCTTTCCGGAACAAATCATTGAAAGCTCCTGCTGGCAGGCCCGTTCCGTTCGCCTGTGGGCCATGAGCCACGCTCTTCGCAATGTGATCGTTACGACAACCGGAGCGCGGCCCGAAGAAATCGGCGTTTTGCCCCGCGACCAAATCTTTCCTCGTGAAAATCGTGTGCGAAAGTTTCCAGGCAAGAATCGGCCATGGTCGTTAGTTTACAGCGGTCGAATCCATCGCGAAAAGGGATTCCTGTTGTTCTTGCGAGTCTCATCGATTCTTCAAATGAAATTCGGTGAGCGCGTCCAACCAGCCATTACCGGAATGCTCGAAGATCCGTTAATTCGCGGCGCCTCAATGAGAGCCAATGAAATGAGTCGCTTACTCGCACATTTAGAATGGACACAAAAACCACTTCTATGGCTTGATTGCGGACCCTATGATTGGACCAAGCTTGAGCTTGAGAATCCAGTGCTCTTCAACTTTTCAGTGTTTCTACGTGAAGATTTCGGAGTCAGTGCGCAGCAGGCCCACGCCAAGGGGTGGCCTTTGCTTCTATCGAATTGGGGCGCACACCAAGACATTCGCGGTAGCAACGTATTTCATTTTGATGTCAAAGCCGAGCTGGTTCGGTCTGGTAACATTGAAATCGCGCGACGATTGGCAGCTCGAATCGCCAGTCGCACGACTCTCAAACCGATATTAAAGCCAACTAAGCAATCGAGAGTTCAGGTGCCGCTTCCCTTACAGCCAGAACGAATCAAAGAACTTCGAAACAAACTGAAGTCTTATGGGCAATTCCGACCAGAGGGACTTTGGCCGGCTTCATTTACTCGTGACTACACCAAACACTTCACGCAAAGGTCTCGGTGATGTCGAAAATAAAACGAAATCTTATTCTCGCGTGCGCACTTCTGCTGTCAGTTATTACCGTGACCGGGGCGACGGAAACTTACCTTCATCTCGCCAATAAATCCGGTCGACGATACTTCCAAATGTTCTCTGAACCATACATAATGTCAGCGCGAAAGTTCGATCCCGATGGAGCGGGCTATCGGCGAGGAAGCGCGGATCTGTATAGTTTCGATTATTCTAATCCCGTTCAGAGAATTTCCGAGCGCTACGATAAAGTATTTCCTCGACGAACGGACGATAAAAATATTTTAAAAGTCATTGTTCTTGGAGCGTCTGTCGCTGACGGAGTCGGGGCCTCATCGAGTGATCGCGCCTGGTTCACAATCCTCGAAAATAATTTGACCGCGAAACTAAAACGCAAGGTAGTTCTGGAGCGACTGACTATGCCCGGATACGTAAGCACTCAGGAACGAGTTGCGCTCGATCTCATCGGCTTTGATCGATGCCCAGATCACGTCATGATATTCGATGGCTTTGCTGATCTATCGACATTTCTTTACAATGCTAGACCCGGAGATCCTTACGACCAAGTCGTGTCTTACGAATTGGCCCGATCATCGGCATTTCGGATTGGATTCTGGCTTTCGCAAAAGAGTGAAATTTTTAATACTCTATGGCGATTTCATTTCAATCGTAAGATTGCTCAGCTGAAGTCTGAATTTCTAATGACCCCTCTTCAGCAAAATCAATACGTCGAGAGCGTTAACTCGGTGTACTTCAACAACGTCGACGCAATGCTGACTCAGTGTCGCTGGCACAAAGTCGGCTGCTCTGTTTTTCTCCAGCCGGCACGAGCACTGCTGACAAAAGAAGAAAATGGCGACGAGCTTCTTGCGAAAACTTATAACGAGGCCCGACGCCGAGTGACCGCTGCCGCAGAAAATGGGAAACCGATTTTTGATTTGACCCATGTTTTCGACTCAGTGAACGAAAAAATTTTTCTCGACCGAGCACACTTTAATGACCTAGGTCAAATTCTGGTCGCGCAAGCCATGGAGCCGATTCTCGAGAAATACCTTCGCTCGAATTTTACGAAAACCCAGTGCCTGACAGCACACGCAAACAAATAGGAGGAGCACCAGTGGCTACGATCTTGGGTATCAGCGCATTTTATCACGACAGCGCTGCTGCCATACTGAAGGACGGACTTTGTCTTGGGGCCTCAGCCGAGGAGCGTTTCAGCCGAGTCAAACACTCAAAGGCATTTCCTTCGAGTGCTATCGAGTACTGCATGGAGGCGGCACAGCTGAACTCAGTCAAAGATATCGACGCGATTGTTTTTTACGAAAAGCCTTCGGCCAAATTTTTTCGCCAGCTCGATAGTTACATTCAAACATGGCCGCGCGGGCTCTCACATTTTACTTTGCAATTTCCCGACTTTTTGACCCAAAAGATGAACATCCGGCAAGTCATTCGCAAGGAATTACCGGGATACGGTGGCGACGTGTTGTTTTCGAGCCACCACCAAAGTCATGCGGCGTTCAGCTTTTACACCAGTGCGTTTCCGACGGCTGCAGTCGTAACAGCCGACGGTGTTGGCGAACTTCAAACTACGACTATCGGAATTGGCAGTGAATCCGGGCTTCGCAATCTGCGCTCGATTCACTTTCCAGATTCGTTGGGCCTGTTTTACTCGACCTTTGCGTCTTATCTTGGATTCGAAGTGAACGATGGCGAATGGAAGCAAATGGGACTCTCCGCTTATGGAGTGCCAAAGTATCTTGATAAACTCAAACAATGCATTCGCCTCAACACTGACGGCAGCTTTCAGTTGAACCGGGAATTCTTCGCATTTCCGTATTCCTCGTTAACTATGTTTCGGCGTCGTGAGTTCGAAAACCTCTTCGGGTTTCCGCCTCGCCATCGTGACGACGCAATCGAATCTCATCATGCCGATCTCGCAAGCAGCGTTCAGTCAGTTTTAGAAACTGCGCTTCTTGCAATCGCGGCTGAAGCCAAGCGCCTAACGGGCTGCGAGAATCTAGTCTTGGGCGGCGGTGTTGCACTCAACGGACTTGCCAATCATCGATTGCGAAAGAGCGGATTATTCAAAAATATTTTCATTCCTCCTGCGCCAGGCGATGACGGCGGCGCGCTCGGTGCGGCACTTGCGGCACATCACCTTCACTTTAAGGGGGCCCGATCCAAAGCGTTGAAGACGAGTTTCTTGGGGCCCGCAACTCCGAAGAGCGAAATTAAAGATTTTCTTGTCCGTAATCGAATTAAGTTTCATGAGCTGGACGAAGAATCGGTGATTCGAGAAATGGCAGAGGCACTCGCCTCAGGAAAAGTCGTCGGGCATTTTCAAGGTTCCGCTGAATTCGGACCGAGGGCGCTCGGAAATAGAAGTATTTTCGCCAACCCTGCTCTTGCGAATATCAAATCGATCCTCAACGAAAAAATTAAGTACCGCGAGGCATTTCGTCCCTTCGCGCCCATGACTCCTTTGGAACTCGCTCCCGAGTTTTTCGAGGTCGACGCCGGCCTTGAATATTTGTTTATGAGCGAGGTAGTTTCCGTCCGGGAAGAAAAGCGCCACTTGATTCCAGGAGCAGTTCATGAGGACGGAACCGCGAGGATACAGACGGTAAGAAGCGAGGATGCATCGCGGATTCATGCTCTTCTCGCAGAATTCGGTGCTCGCTCAGGAGTTCCGATTCTCATCAATACGAGTTTCAATTTAAGTGGTGAGCCAATCGTCAATACGCCCGCTGAAGCTTACAAGACATTCAAGAATTCGGGCATAGACCTGCTTGTGATCGAAAACTACATAATCGATGACAAACAAGGTGGTGTTACGGCTACCCAGGCATTATCGGTCAGCGACTTCTACCAAGAACTTCCGTTCAACTATTATTCCAATTCAGTGCTCGCCGCCCGACGCCTTCACGCTGAAAATCCTGTTCTTGAAATTCCCCCTATCCACCGCCTAGCTAAGGAAAGAAAAGGCTCACTAAAATTCTGCGAACTTGGATGTGGAACTGGTTGGTTTGTGAATGCACTCGCACTTCATTATGGCGCAGAAGCGGTTGGCGTCGATCGCAGTGCAAAGGCGATTGAACATGCGAGAAGGGTCGCTCGCGCCGCTGATACGACAGATCGTGTGAAATTTATCACTGCCGATTTACGCAAATTCGACGCTCTATCGAATTACGATCTCGTACATTGCTTCGGAGTTCTTCACAGCATGGAAAACACACATGATGCATTGAAAGAAATCATGGCAAGAATGCGGGTGGGAGCTTTCTTGCATGTTGGATTTTACCATAAATATGGACGCGCCCCAGTGCTCGATCATTTTCAAAAGATGAAGGACGCAGGAGCCGATGAACAGACTCTTTTTGAGGAGTTCCAGAAACTATTGCCTACTGAAGAAGATCAAACTCACAGTTTGTCGTGGTTCCGCGATCAGATTCTGCACCCCCATGAAAGCACCCACACGGCCCAAGAAATTCAAGAAATTATCGAGGACTGTGGTTTCACGGCTCAAAGTATGAGTCTAAATCGATTCGGAAAATATCCTACACCCCAGAGACTTGATGCGTTGGAGAGGCAACAAGAGACCATCGCACGCAAACGTCTCGCTGCTGGAAAGTTTTTTCCTGGTTTTTTCTCGATTTTCGCACAGAAGATCAACTAATATAGGCCAAGTAACAGAAGGACTACCGTGAACTCCTGGCTAGAATTGATCAAAGACGTCAACCAGACACTCATCCGTCACGGAAAGGTTGTTTATATTCCCCTCGCAATACTGATAATTCTATTAGCATTGATTGTTATCGCATCGGCCTTAATGGGTCCTCTCACCCCGTTCGTCTATGGTCTAGTTTGATGCTCAATCAACTCGCAAAATCCATTCAGCGAATTCAAACTGTGACTGCCTTCACGTTGATCTACTGCATTGTGCTTCCATGGTATGCGGGTCTCAATTGGATGACACGAGCCATTCGCAGACGAACTGACTCTGGATCATGGCGGGTCGACGAGTATGAATCTGATTTCAGGGCATCGTAACCAATGAAAAAACTCATCGTATTTCTATTCTTGATACTCGTTAGCGTTCCGAACCACGTACAAGCTAAGACCAAACATTTTAAGGGTACTGCAACTAAAGTCGGTGCCGACGGCAAACCGAAGGAGAGTTTAGCGTACGTCGTCTTAACCCTTTCGCTGAAAAAAGACCGAATCAGTCAATGGGTGTTTGAGCCGGATCCGCTGAAGAAGGATACTTTGCAGTATCGTCTTCTTGAACGCGTTCGATTGCCTAACGGCAGTTGGAAAGAATTTGATCCCTCCAAGGCACTTATTCCAACATCGGTTCAGCTTAAGGGCGATGACATCGTCTCCATGTCAACAAAAGCGACTAAGCCAGATGGAACCAAGCTCTCTTTTTCAACAACAATCCCCTCTCCAAACCGCTTCTTGGTCGACGGCAGCATCACCAATTCAAAAGGCGCAACGCTGTTTCGTTATTCGTTGAATGCGAAACTGATTACTCCTGGCGAGTACGCACTCGCTACAAAAAATATGAAACTTAAACAGATCAAGTGATTTATTTTTTAGACGGTCGTCGGCTCCAAAATAAGAATCAGAGTTTCGACGCATTCTTCAACAGATAGTCGCTCAGTACATAAATGAAAATCTGGGTTTCCGGGAACGTCGTAGGGTGCGCTGATGCCGGTGAAGTTCGAAATCTCATGTCTTAAAGCCTTCGCATATAGGCCTTTTGGGTCGCGCCGTACGCATTCATCAAGTGATGCATCGACGAACACTTCTCTGAACCTCTCGTGCCCGATCGTTTCCTTTGCTCGAGTTCGTTCGCTTGCTGCTGGCGAAATCAACGCGACTACAACTGCAAGACCCGAGTCGTTCAACAACTTGCAAACCTCCGCGACTCGACGCTGATTCTCCGCGCGGTCGTCAGGAGAAAAGCCGAGATCTTTCGAAAGTCCGGTGCGAATGCTATCGCCATCGAGTACGACGAGCGTTTGACCGCGCTCAAAGAATTTCGCTTTCAACGCCTCGGCTATCGTTGTTTTCCCTGAACCCGGCAGACCGGTCATCCAAATCGTAACTCCTGCGCTTGGCTTACGGGTCTGCACGTCAGGCTCCATTGACGAAACGATGGTGCCGGCACCGACCGTTTCAAAGCTTAGCCGATCGATGAGCATGAAGCGGCCGTTTGGCGCGCAGTTTTGAAAAGTGTCAAAGCCGGCCCGGCGTGCAAGACGAAACTCCACTCGAGCTAATTCGTTTTCCTTAACACTCTCGCTTGAGATTTCACCGAGCGTTTCAAGATCAAGTATTGCAGAGATTTCCGTGACCGTCGCTTTCGTCTCCAGGGTTCCGTGTTTCAGAATTAACGAGTCTCCTTCTTTTAATTCTGACCTCGAAAACCAAAGTACTCGCGCCACGATATCTTGCGCTGGCACAGGTGGCGATTCCGCGCTCGAGATCATCTCTCCACGACTCAAGTCGACTTCGTCTGTGAAGGCGACAGCGACCGAGTCACCACAGTTCGCCATGTCGGTAGCTTCCCCGGAAACAAGAAGTGATTTTACCTGCGCCGATCTCAGAGACGGAATCAGTCGAACAGTTTCACCGACTCGTAAGCTTCCGGAGGATATGCGGCCCGCATAAAAACGCCGATCACCGCTGCGAATGACAGTTTGGATAGGAAGTCTCAGTGCGTTCGAAACCGAACTGATAGGCTCGATCGAGTCGATCGTCTCAAGCAACGATGGCCCGTCAAACCAAGTCATATGAGAGCTGCTACGTAAAACATTTTCGCCCATGAGTCCACTTACGGGTATGTAGACGGTTTGGGTTAGATTGAGGGTTTTGCAAATT
>JANOUF010000319.1:0-4937 GCA_031416685.1 Bdellovibrionales bacterium | reverse complement strand
CGTTTCAATATGAGTCGTCACTGTTTGTTTCGCTCCAACATCTAAAGAGCCCCCCCAAATAGTGCGATACTTCATATAGATGTTGGGTCGGGGGATTAGTCGCATTTTAGTCGGTAGTGTCGGGGCTGTGCTTTGCCTCGGCTACGTCAATTGCGCGCCTAGCTTTGAGCCCTCCCAAATGAGTCTTAGCTCAGCTTCGTCCGCTCTCGATCTTCGGGCACAGGGTAAAGTTTTATACGATACAAACTGCAGCGGTTGCCACGGGCCAGTCGAGGCGTCTACCAAACGCTCGCGCGATGTTGATCTCATCAATTGGGCAATTGGGAATGTCCCGCAGATGTCCTATCTAGGAAGTCTAACGCAAAATCAACGTGAAGCCATTTCTGCAGCCCTAGCGCCGCAGGATATAACCCCACCTGTAATGAACAGCCGCGGGCAGCAAATTTTCGCATGTACACCGGGACAGGTTGCAAAGACGCCGATGCTCAAGCTTACGAACCGCGAATATCGATCGGCACTCAATATGTTACTCGATGATTTCTCTGTCGATTTGAAGAACGACGCAGAACTTTTGCAAAGGTTCTCAACACTCCCTTCTGACATAGTGACTGAAAGTCGGAATACGTTGAAGGAGCAATCACTTCTGGTCGCCGGACCAATCGTCAGCGGCGCATTCGAGGCTGGATTCCGAGCAGGCTTTCTAATTACGACAGCCGCCACCGGATTGCAGAATTACCCAAACACAAATAGTTGTTTATCCGCTTCTGCGATAACTCAATCATGCCACCAACTCTTCGTGCGTGAGCTTGGCAGCCGCGGCTTCCGTAAACGATTGGGTCAGAGTGAAGGCGACGCCCTTGCGTTAAAACTTTGGGACGCGACCCTAACGAAGAATGAGTTAATTCAAGCGACGTTTGCTTCAATAGTTTCAATGCCCGATTTCTTTTACCAAATTTATGACCGTGGGAATGCGCTCTCGTCACAAGTCTTGCAGCTGACTGCGCATGAACTCGCATCAAAAACAGCATTCTTCCTCACCGGAGCGCCGCCAGATGCAGCTTTGCGTGCGAAAGCTGACTCGGGCGACATTTTGAATGCAACCGTTCTCTCACAAGAAGTTGATCGTTTGCTGGCGCTTCCATCTGCAAGGCAAACGATGTTGCGACTCTTCCGCGAATCGTATGGTTACGACTACTACGACTCGTTTTTGTATGATGCAGCTTTTGTAAGTGGCATCAACACCTCGGGATTACAAGAGGTGATGAACAGAGAACTTGATGAGTACTTTGCAAACGTCGTTATCGATCGCAGGGGTTCGTTTTTTGAGTTGATGACATCGACTTCGACCAATGTTTCTGATTCAAGACTTGCAAGTATCTATGGAGTTGCAAACGGGGCGACAAACTTATCGCAAGAGCGCGCAGGGTTTTTAAATCGCGCAGCCTTCCTCACAAAAAGATCTGGCTTCCGTGCGTCTCCGATTAAGCGCGGACTAAAGGTTCTTGAGCATGTTCTTTGCGAAGAAGTTGGATTGCCTCCGGTTGACGCGCCAACTTCACTTCCGCCTTCAGTGGAAGGAATGTATGTTTCAACTCGCGATCAAACTCAAACTGTCAGTGAAGCGGCAGGTACAAGTTGCGTGCAGTGCCACTCCAAAATTAATAATCTTGGTTATCCGTTTGAGCGATTTGATAGCTTTGGTCGTCTACGAAACGCAGAAGCCATTTACAATGGAAGTGGCCAGGTCGTGGCAAGTCTTGCAATCAATACTCGCTCGACCTCACTGCAGATTCGCTCGCCATATGCAGTCAATGTGCAGGATTCAACTGAACTCGGTGCAGAACTCGGTAGAAGTGAAAAAGCGATGATGTGTTTTGTACGACATCTTAAACGGTTCCAGGCGCGAGTGCCTGCAAGCTCAGAATCTAATTGCGAGATGAACGCACCTATTCAGGTGATGTACGGTACGACTGGCCCGCAAGGTTCGGTTGCGGACGCAATTAAAGCGTTGATACTCACGCCTGAATTTAAGCGTTGGAGTTATTAAGAAGAGGGTTTTATGTCGATGGTTTATTGTAAAAAAACGAGAAGACAGTTTTTAGTAGGAACGGGTAAAACGTTACTTGCGTTACCGTTTTTGCCGAGTCTTCTTCCATCGACAGCACAAGCTCAAGCAGCAAGCGCTCAGCAAAAGATGATGTTGTTTTGGTTCGATCATAATAATTCACTAACGCTATGGCCTCTATTGAATCGTTCGGCAGCAACAACTTCAGTCGGCTCAATCGGCGCAAAAGAAGTTTTACTTCGAAGTTTAGGAACAGCTCCCGCCATTGGCCTTCCGTTTCGCCATCCACTCTACCAAACTTTGATGAATGCAGATCTAGTGAGCGTCATGCGCGGCTTTGATACGGCTCAATGGGACGGTACCCACGGAAACTATACTGTTGCAGCAGGCGCAGGCCGAAATTCTGAAGGCGGGCACCCATCGATCGACACCATCATTGAGGCGTCGTCTAACGTGTATCCGTTGATGACTACGTCGTCTAACGTGCGAAAAGCGATTCGAGTCGACATGCTTGGCGTTCCACTATTTTATCAGCGTGTGGGTACAGGTGTTCAGCAGGTGACTGCGTTCCAAAGATACGAAGCACCATCCGCTTATAACCAAGTTTTTTCAGGTTTAACTGCGGGTACGACTGCTCCGGCCGACAACACAAATCAATTAAAAACGAATATCCTAAACCGAGTTTATGAATCCTACGTTTCATTCAAAGATAGTCGAAAGATTTCTGCCGACGATCGCGCTCGGTTAGATCAACACATGAGTTTCATCTCGCAAATTCAAGCAGGTTACAGTCAAGCAACTCCGGTCAATTCCTGCCAAAGGCCAATGACACCTGCGGCGTCTTCCGATCCAGCTGTTTGGTGCAGACTTTACTTACAGCTTCTCGCAATCGCTTTTCAATGTGGACTCACGAAATGTGGAACAATGTTTTTTGATACTGACGATCCACAGTGGATGCCGGGCGTGCCGGCATTGGGTACAGGATTTCACAACGCCTGCCATGGCGGAGCGGGGCCTGATATTCAAAGGCGCGCGTATGACATTTATTGGCCGTATTACACGGACAACATCGCCGAGTATTTCCTCAAGCCTCTCAACACCGAAGAAGGCAGCACAGGGCGCACGTACTTGCAAAATATGGTAACGGGTTTCGTCACTTCAGCAGGAACCTATTTGCCTGGTAATGGTGACGGCGGACACTCAGGTCTTGATTCCCAACAAATCCTCATCGGTAACATGGGCGGTAGGGTTCGATCAGGACGCTATACCGCACTACCAGACACTGGCTATAACACGAGACTTCCATATAATTGTTTCTTGCTGACGCTCTTACAATTAATGGGAGTGCAGCCATCCGAGTACCAAAACACATCTAGTACGGGGCAAGGTATTGGGAACTATACTGGCTTTTCTGCGAACCATCCGCTGCAATCAAGATTCTATTCTCCAGTGGCAGAGATTCTTACGTAACCGTCAGTGGCGTTTCGAATAGCAGCTTGAAGCGCTTTGATTTCGTAAGGTTTATCTAAAACTTCAGTGACCAAGTCGCGAACTAGGGCAAACCTTTCTTGGTTTACTCCCAATCCGCTCGTTAAAATAATCGGTATGCACCGATTGAGTTTTCTTAACTCATGTATAAATTCGACGCCGTCCATTCCAGGCATCATCATGTCAGTGATGACGACATCGATTTTATCAAAGTGTTCCGAAAAAATTTGGAGGGCCTCGCGCCCATCCGAAGCAGACAAGACATTCTGCCCTCGTAAGCTGAGTATTTTTTCAATTGTCGTGCGTAAAAGAACTTCATCATCAACTAAAAGGACAACACGAATTGGAACTCCCCCTCGAGCGTTAATTAAATGCAGTTTACCATTAGTTTTTTGTTTAGCTTCCAAATGGCAGAACTGCCGGCGAAAACCAAACTGGGATAGCCAAATCTGCTAACGCAACTTTGAGTATTCAGGTTCCATCGCGCCGAGGACCAGCTTTAAAGAATCGTCAATGAGGCATAATCAACATCTGCTATGCTTGTTTAGGCGAAACGGAAACGCAAAACTTTGGAGCATTCATTGAAAGCAAAAGTACTATTAGTCGAAGACGACGAACTGATGAGTCGCACACTCATGCGAATTCTTACTGAAGAAGGCTTTATCGTTTTCTGCGCGAGCACGGGTGCGCAGGCACTTACATCAGCGCAAGCCAATCGGCCCGATGTGATCTTGCTCGATTATCAGTTACCCGATACGGATGGTTTAGAAGTTTGTAGGAAGTTGAAACAGGCTCGAGCGACAAACGGAATTCCAATTATCATGGTGACAGGACGCTCTGGCGAAGCAGAAACAGTCGCTGCACTTGAGGTTGGAGCCGACGATTACATCGTTAAACCGTTTAGCGCTAAGGTTCTTATCGCACGGGTTCGTACGACGCTTCGACGTTTAAGTCGAGTCACCGAAGAGATTACGAAAATTCCTGTTCAAGTTCACTCAATCGGCATCGACGAGCAAAGGGTTCGAGTCACGATTAGTGGTGTTGAGGTTAAAGTAACTGCAACTGAGTTTAGACTTTTGGTTATGCTAGCGTCCCAACCGGGGCGGACATTTACCCGTAACCAGATTGTTGAAGGTCTAAATGGGGGTCAAAATCCAGTCACTGGTCGAAGCATCGACGTTCATGTCGTTTCGTTGAGAAAAAAGTTGCTTGGCTCGGGCGAATGCATCGAGACGATGCGAGGGGTTGGCTACCGAATGCGCGACGTTAGCTAGGCAAGACCCGAGCCATTTGTAAACGAGCCAACATTCGGCTATATTTCATCCTTATGGAAGCAGTATTTTATCCGTTAGTCGGCGGTAGTATTATAGGGTTTGCGGTCACG
>JANOUF010000318.1:0-15622 GCA_031416685.1 Bdellovibrionales bacterium | reverse complement strand
GCAAAGCCGGGGCTTTCGACGCCTGAAGGCCAGGCGCGCTTACTTCATGACCTTGCGAGTATTGAGCTGCAAGCAATGGAGTTGGGTCTTCGCACATTGACTGAATACCCTGGTGCTCCAAAAGAATTTCGCGAACAACTCGCTGAAGTTACAAGATCCGAAGGCGAACACTTAAAGCTTTGCTTGGAAGCTATCGAAGCGTGCGGCTACCAATGGGGACATTGGCCAGTGCACGTTTCTTTGTGGGAAGCAGCGACTACGGGCGAAGAACTTATTCACAGAATTTTAGTTGTGCATCGACACCTTGAAGGCTCAGGTCTTGATGCAGGAGATTCGATTTTGCGGAGACTCTCTGGAGTGGCATCAAAAGTAACTCGCAATTCAGTGAAACGAATCGTCGATGAAGAAATCGGGCATGTTGATTTTGGAAGTCAGTGGTACCGAGAAATTTGTAAGCTCGAGCGACTTGATGCAAATGAAGAATTCAAAACGCGAATGCCGCAAATTACAATGGCGGCGCCACGAAATGAAAAGCTTAATCGAGAAAGAAGAACTGCCGCAGGGTTCACTTTCGATGAACTTAATTTTTTAGAAATATTGCAAGTTGAGAATCGGAAACGATGTCATCGCCCATAACCGCAGGGCTAAACATTTCGTCTAAAACATCTCATCAGGGCGCAAGAATCGCCATCTGCCTTCAGGCAAATGTCCAAGCATCACCTTTCCAACACGCACGCGCTTAAGCCCAGTAATTCTCAAGCCAACCATCTCGCACATGCGGCGAATTTGTCGTTTTTTTCCTTCTTTAAGTACGAAACGTAATTGATCAGCGTTGAGCCACTCAACGAGTGCCGGCTTTAATTTTTTGCCGTCGAGTTCAAGGCCGTGGTTGAGAAGTTTTAATTTGTCCTTCGGGAGCTCACCCTCAACGCGAACGATATACTCTTTTTCAATTCCAGAATCTTCGCCGATCAAACGTTTTGCGATCGTTCCGTTTTGCGTGAAAATCAATAACCCTTGAGAGTCGATATCGAGTCGACCAGCTGGCGCGAGTCCATCGAAGTGCGCAGGCTTTAGTTTGATGTCAGTTGGTCCGCGTTCTTGCGTCTCTGGTTTAATCAACCGAACGGCTGGCTCATAATCTTTTTCTGGTTGGCCTGAAACGTAACCGATTGGTTTGTTGAGCAGAATAGTGACTTTATCACCGAGTTGTTTTTGTGCGCGGCCGGCTAGTTCAATTTCAACATCTGGTGAGACTTTGGTGCCAAGCTGGCTAATAATTTCGCCATTCACTTTAACTAAGCCTTGGGCGATGAGCTCATCGGCCTCACGACGAGAACACAGACCGCGTTCTGCCATTAGTTTTGAAAGTCGAACTTTATCGTCGGGTGTTGTCACAATGCTCAAGGGTGTAGCACGCACTGGCAAGCCGCGGCAACCAGATCAACACTTGCAAGCATCTTTCCGGCTCTGGTTTGATGTCCATCTCAGTCTGTGGAGGACGTAATGAAGGCAATCATCTCTAGTTTATCTTTTGGCCTAATTCTTATGATCACCTTGAGTGGCAACGCTGCAGTACCAACAGCGGTTAAGGGGAAAATCTACGACCTCGATATGAAAAATGTGCTCTTCACTTATGATCATAAGATCAACGCTGAAGGCGACGGGCAGACGGTGAACAACGCCTTTCTGACGGCAGAAGGCGCAACAGTAGCGACTGAAAAAACTATTCTTAAAGCCAACGCTCTAGTTTCCTACGAGCTCGAATCGAAACAGACAAACACAATCGGAAAAGTTGAAGTGCAAGGCGATCGTGTGAATTTCTCCTACTCACGCGATGGCAAGACAAAAACTGATTCAGAAAAGTTGAAAGGGAATCTTGTTGTAGGTCCAACGTTGATTCCGTTCATGCGTTCGAATTGGCAAACGCTCCTTGATGGAAAAGAGATCGACGTTCGATTTGGTGTGCCTGATCGACTTGAGACGGTTGGCTTCACGTTGAAGAAAGTTGAAGAGAAAGACTACAAAGGCCAAAAGGCTGTAGTGATTCGCATGAAGCCGACAAGCTTCTTGATCGCCGCACTTGTAAAGCCCGTTCACTTCACAATGAGCTCAAGCAGCGATCGATTGCTTGAGATGCGCGGTCGCACAGTGCCTAAGAAAAAAGAAGGCGACAGCTTTAAAGATCTTGATGCGGTAGTCGTCTACGAGTTTTAAGCAGATAAATTTTAAGAATCCGCGTTTTAAAATTAAACGCGCTCGAAGAGATTCTTCCGAGTTTCTTGAATCGCGAGTTTAAGTCGTACGTCGCTCGGGATGTGCGGTCGTAAAATTTCATAGAAAAGATGAGTTAAAGCTTCGCCTGAAGTGTTCGTGTAAGTGTCATTTAGGCATTTACCATCGAAGCGTTTTACGAGTTCGCGATCAACGAGCGAATCAAGCTGATCGCGAAATTGACAGAGCCCAGTTTTTTGATCGAGTTCGCCTTCAAGTGTTACTTGAATTTTGTAGTGATGGCCGTGCAAGCGATAGCACATTCCGTAGAGCTGTTCGTTTTCCTTATCGGAGATATCTGGATTCTCCAAATTATGAAGTGCACGAATGACGTAAGTTTTGGTGTAGGCCGAAATCATGGGCCGTACTCCAAATACAGATCTTCGTTAATATGTAAGCGAATCTTATCGAGTTGGATTTCTACGCCCGGCAAACTTACCGGAAGCGATGTCGCTACAGATTTAAACAATTCGGAGACAAGAGTTTCTGGAGACGCGTTGAGGTTTGCCTCTTTAGTCGTAGCTTTTAATACGTGATCAATGTCGATCAAGTTGGCGAGAAGGCCCGAGCCTGGATCAATAGGTCCACTTAAGTAGGCTTCTACCGTGTAGTTCGGCCCGAATGTCGCTCGGCGAGCCATTCGAATGTTTTTACCTGCGCATTCAAGGTCACTCATGAGATGGACCTTACTTCACTAGCTGCAGATTGGAAAGATCTAGCTGATTCAACTCATTCACCCGCCAGCCTTTAAACTCAGGCTTTACCAAGAATGCGAAAAACATCTGCCCAAGTGGGATAATTCGATACTCGTTAATCAGTAAATCAACGCCAGTGGAGCATGTCGCTTTTAATTCCTGAGCTGTCTTTACGGTAGTGAGCTGCTCTAGAACAGAGTTAAAGGGTTGCGAATTTAGATGGATAAAATTCTCAGGTGCAGCGGTCCTAAAGTTTTCAAGCGCAGCTAAACAAGTCGGGCGATCCAGTTGAACGCCTTTACGAAACATGGCAGGCGGAGATTTTCGAAGCAGACCTAAAAAAACTGCGTTTTCTGTTTGCTCAAGGTCAACTTGCGCACCCAAATTTGTTTTCCACTGATTTTGGAAAAATTCGGCAGCTCGTTTGATGTGATCTCCGCCGGCACCACTGAATGCAAATTTCCAGCGCCTACTGCGAAGGTTTTGTGGCACTTGTAGCCACGCGTCTTTTGCTTTCTGCAAATTGAACGGTAAGCACGTTGCTTGACTTAAATAATCGTCCGGCAAACTTGGGCAACCGAAACGTCCTGGAGAAAAAACAAGTTTTTGTAATGCGGCGTAATCAACTGAAAGAGAGAGTGCTTTGCGAAACGCGCTCTCCTTATGTAGTTCCGGACCGAAGCCAATGTAATCAAAGCGTGCAACGGGCACTTCAAAAAAGTCAGGCTTTGCTTTGAAATCTGGAATTTGGTGCGCTTGCAGACGCCGCACCATTTTTAATCGTCCAGCCTTGTAAAGCGAAAGTGCTGTTTCATCGTCGGTGATGAACAACACTTCCACTGGGGGGCGCTTCTGATTCCCAAGCTTGTATTGAGCATTTGGTATGAGGCGAACGTTTTTGCCGACTGTCCATGAGACTATTTTATAGGGACCGTTCGTTACGACCTTCTTTGCATTTTTTTTATCGGGAAATGGTAGCGATTTAACGGGTACGAGTACGGGTGAGGCGAGCTTATAGAGAAAATCTGGATCACGTGCTTTGAAAGAAATCTCTAAACGGGTAGTGCCAACAGCTTTGATTCCTAATGTTTCAACGTTTGCATTGCCTGCGAAAATTTCAGACGTGTTTTTTACATTTGTTAGTAGTTCTACAGCCGGGGAGCGAGAATTTGGTCGCACTAAGTGCTGCCATCCGCGAACGTAATCGGCAGCCACAACATCAGTGCCGTCACTCCAATTTCGGTCACTGCTCAATTCGCAAACAAGCAAAAGAGGATTCGTGAATTCACAACTTTTTGCTCCCTCGGGGATTAGCCCTTCGGGTGTTTGATAGCGATAAAGACCGCGATAGATCTGCGGAAAGAAAAATGCAGCATCGGTTGAGCTAATCAGTGCGGGATCAAGCGAATGCGGTTCGCCTTGAAGCGGAAAGCTAAATTCCTGTGCGAATGCTGTGTTCGCAAAAAAAAGTGTCTCAAAAAGAAACATCATCCAAACTGTTAGCATGAGGACATTGTAAGCATTTGTGATCAAAAAGGAATCTCGTTAGGGGCGAAGGTAAAATTATGAGGCAAACTCGACTGAAGTCTCTGTTCAAAACAGTCGATAAGTAGCCTATGAAGCGAAAGTTACTCTCCGGTCTTGTGTTTGTCACTGTCATGGCCGGCACTATGACATTTCAAAATTGCGGTACCTACCAGCCAAACGATACGGGCGATTTCCTCTCGCTACAATCCTGCGTAGGCAGTTTGTGTTTAATCTCGCCCGATAGCATTCAACTTTTGATTCAGAATCCAGCTGAGGTGGTGTTGAGAAAATCAGCTCCAGCTGAAACGGAAGTCGACATTGGCGGTTTTTGCGATAGCGGCGGATATGACATAACGGAAGTTCGTTGGGCACTGGTTGATACTCGAGGCGGTGGAAGTGCCATCGTACAAGTAGGTGGTGGCGGTACATGCAGTCCGCTAGGACGCTTTCAATTTAAGGTTCCTTATCCCGCAGCATTCGTCGCCGTTCCTGAGGGAATCGAGTTACAAGTCGCTCTATACGGCAAAGACGGTAATCAGCTGGTTATCAATCCGCGAGGCCTTCATTCGGGTAAAGTTCGCTTATCCATGCAATAGGCGATTTAATTGCCGACTCAGGTAGTAGCTTTCAGTCCAATTTAAACCGCACTAAACAAATCAAATAAAGTCGATTTAATTTGACTTCGGTCTCGCGTGTTAATAAATCGTTAAGGTATGACTCGTAGAGTAGAGCACGGTGGCGGCCTCGAAGGCGGAAGACGCAAGGTCGCGCGCCCGGTTTCAACACAAGAACCTATGTACGTTTTGTTGCGTTCGACGAAAGCAAAAGGACGTTACGACATGCGCATGAAAGAATGTGCCGCATACATTCGTATCATCGTCGCTCGCCAAGCAGAGACTTGTAATATCACTGTTATCCAATTCGCTAACGGCGGGGACAGTCTTCATTTTCTAATTAAGGTGCCGTCACGAGCTTCATACCTTCGCTTTATCCGTTCGGTATCAGGTCTCGTTTCACGATGCGTGACAGGGTCACAGCGAGGCCGTGCGTCGGTTAGTGGCCGCAAGGGTCCTAAGAATAAAACGAAGTTCTGGGACGTCTTGCCGTACTCACGAATTTGTCCCGACTGCGTGACGGTAAAACAAGCGCAAGGGCAGATCGATCGCGAGCGTAAAGAGGGACTAGGTCTCCTAAAGAAGTCGGGCTGACCAGCTCTTGCAAAACATTCGACGCACAAATAAAAAACGCGGCTCTTAAGCCGCGTTTTTTCTATATGACGTCGTCTCGCGCTTTGGCGTTCGCCTGCGGCGTCGCTGCAGCGTCGCCGTTTACTTAATTGAAACCGGGTCGAAGTTCACAGTTACGCGCTCACCTGGTTCTGGAACTGCTGTTCCATGGAAATCTAGGAAGTAACGACCGTTCTCTTCTGAATAAGTCCAACCGTTGTTTGCGTCTTGGCCGATTGCCGCGCCATCAATCCAAACTTGGATCGTAGCAGGGTTCGGTTCGCGGTTAAGTTCGAAACGAGTAGCTCTCAAGATTGATTTGATCGCGATTCGTTGCAAGTCGCCTGAGAAGTCACTGCACAGTGAAGCAGTCTCTCCTCCAGTTGCTTGCGCCATCTGGATGTAACGTTGGCCGATACGTTGACCACCGTTTTGAGCGTTGCGCTGAGCACGGCATGCTTCATCAAGGATCGTGATCGCATGTACAGCATAGTTGTTGTTTGTCTTTGCTGCTAAGTAATCCGTGTACATGCTGATCGGGTGAAGAGCAGGGTTGTCGTAAACAGTTGGATCGCCTGCAGTGCCACCAATGTGGTTTGAGTTGTTGTGCGAGTAATCGTCTTCATCAGACAAGATAACAATTGCTAAGTGGGCGTCAGCGCGAGGGAATGGTTTATACGGATCATTGATAGAGTGCTCGAGAGCAGTTCTAAAGCTCTGGAATGCACGCTCGTCACCGTTACCGCTTGTTCCTTGATTGATATTAGCAAGGAGAGCGTCTTTCCCATTCGGAGTTGCAGGAGTGATTACGGCTGTTCCAGAATTTTTTTCGAATTCTGAAACTGAAGAAGATGAGCCGAAAAGTGAACGGTATGCATCAGAAGTAATAACAGCCATTCGGTAATCAATATTCTTTTTAGGATCCATGAACTGGTCAGTGAACGCGCCCATGTAAGTGATGAGGTCTTGTTGTGAAGACGCCATCGAGCCGGAGTTATCGACAACCCAAAGGACGTCGACCTTTCCATAGACTTCAGTCGGACTTTGTCCGAACGAGTTCTGTTCACCCATGACGGAGAAACTTGCGCTACTTCCGCAACCGGTCGCTAACGCCAGTATTAACAGTGAGGTAAATGACTTCTTTAATGTAGTTCTTAAAATTGTTCTCATAGTAGCTCCTCATCGGAAACACATTCAGTCGCTTGAGTCAGGTGAAGGTGAGGGCATACATACAACGAGAAAACACCAGGCTCTTTGTCCAGATCAGGATAGAAGATGTGAGGTAATACTCAAACTTACCCGCAAACGATTGATGTCACGCGGGTTTCAAGTGCTCGTGTCAAAATGAGACACGCTAAGTAGCGAACATTTCTCACTTCTCTAAAAATCGACAGCGATCAAATATAATTCGCTTGGTTACTCGTTCGACAATTCGGTGAAACTTTCGATGGGATTTTCGGTCTCTTTGGAGAATGCTGAAGTTAATGTCGAACTGCTCTACACGATTTATGAAGAGTTGGTGAAAATGAAAATTCGCACTCGTGCAAGTTTAGTTTGCGCACATCGTGACCGAATCCTCATGGTTCAGCTGCAAGACCCCATGACGAAAGTCTCGAGATGGTTTCCTCCTGGTGGCAAAGTTGAAGACGGAGAAACTCCGGAAGAAGCAGCGATTCGCGAGACGTTTGAAGAAACTGGTTTCAAAGTTCGTATCGTTCCAGGCAAAAAATTAATCGCTGAGTATCCGTTTAACTGGAACGGGGATGACTCATTTTGTATTACACACTGTTTTTTAGGCGAATTAGATGAGCCGTTTCGCGAACCGCAACCCGTGAAAGACGCTTCCTATAATTTAGGATCGAAATGGTATTCAGTTGTTGAGGTGGATGAGTTGCTCGGCTTCAACGAGATCATTCACGATACGGTAATGAAGTTGTTGAGTCGATGACTTGAGGGATACTGAAGTATTCGAGTGATTTCAGCGGCGCCGCTGAGATAGCGGCTTCTTTCAATTATTATTATTCAGTATTTTTAGTGACGAGGTTTTTGAGTTTCTAAATTTACTTGTGCCGATTTTTCCGTTTGAGAATTCTATGCGGGCGGGGCTGGAGATTAGCGATCGACAGAGATGAATCTGTGATGCGGAAACCGTACGCTAACGATCTCCTTGCGCAATGGGTTCGTCTCGGGAAAAGCACAAAGCTTGCATTATAAATCCCGTGTTAAGTTGCGAGCAACTTCTTACGACGGGAGCAAAAATGAACTTCAAACACCTCGGTGATTTGGCGCTTGATCAGGAAATTGTTAATTCAGTGAAAACTGAAACGAACGCAACACTTCGTATTCTGCATCTTCTTCGTGAGGCGGATCGCAGACGCCTCTACTCAAAACTCAAGTATCAATCACTTCTTGATTATGCGATCAGACGACTTGGTTATCCATACGACCAAGCTCGCCGCCGCATTGATGCAATGAAACTTCTAAAGGAAGTGCCTGAAATTGAAGAGAAGATCTCAAATGGATCTTTGAATCTTACAAACATTGGCTATGCGCAAATCGCTTTCAAGGCAGAGGCGAAAAAGGCTACTCCCCTTAATAGAGTTGAGAAGCTTGAATTTTTATCTCGAATCGAAAATAAATCGACTCGTGCCACTCAGAAAATTGTCGCTGAAGAGTTCGGGAAAGAAGTTTTCATCCGTGAAACTATAAAACCAGTAACCGCAACAATCTCTATGATGAATCTTCCGGCTACAGATGAGCTGATCGCTGAAATCGGTGAGCTTAAAGGATTCCTTGCGCATTCAAATCCTGGGATTACTACTGCCGAACTCTTCTCGCTGCTCGCAAAAGAAAAGTTAGCTGCAATCAAAAAGAAAAAGGCTAACAATTCAGCGGCGCCGCTGAAGCGTGTAGATAAAGCGCCAGACGCCGGCGCTAGCGGAGCAAATGCTGGCGAGGAAAATCGATATGTACCTGCTCATATAAATCGTAAGTTATGGGCGCGCGATCAAATGAAATGCACAAATTGTGAATCCACTTATGCGGTTCAGCGGGATCATCGCATTCCATTTCGAAAGGGTGGGAAGACGACCGCGAAAAACTTGCGTCTACTCTGTCGTAGTTGCAATCAGCGAGCAGCGATTGAGGAGTATGGACTAAAAAAGATGGGGAAGTATTTAAGGGAGCGACACTTAGTTTATATTAATTAATTTATTCGTTCTGAGCTATGGGCTGCCTTCAATCGATAGTAGCGAGCTCGAACCCTTAGATTCTTTGCTTTACCGACATAAAGGACTTCCTTGTGCTCATGGAGAAGGCGGTACACGCCAGGCGCCGTTTTGAAGAATTCCTTATCGAATTGGGGTATGAGGGGATTTTCGAGTTCCCAAAGAGTGAGCTGCATTCATAAAATCTTATGGTTTTTGCGCAGAAGCACCAAGTCGAATATAGGTTTTTGCACTATATCCGAATACAAACTAGTCTATGAAAATGTCGTTAGCACACTTAGGTATTTGTCTAGTTATTGCGTTCAGCAGTTTTGGCTGTTCAGTCTTTCAAAAGAACTCAACTGAGTACTGGAAAGCCGTCGCGCAAGCTAAACGTGAGCCTGCTTCGCCGGGAACTCGAGCGTTATTTGAAAGAGCTTGCGGCCACGGTAATCAAGCCGCTTGCTTGCATGTTGATCCAAAGAGATCAGGATTAAAATTAGCTCGAGTGCCTGTGTTCCAAGGAGCGACGGGCGAGACAAGTACTCAGATTAACGTGCTGACCGAAAAAAGCACCGAGGTCGATGTCCTGCTTTGGAACGAATCGACTGGCGAATTTATTGAGTCGACGGCATCTCCTACTTCAACTCGCGATTTTTCCCCATTCGCGATCACCAATTACAAGTACGATAACCTTTCACCGGGGATAAGTTATCGCCTTGAGATCGTAAATCGTCAGGGGATGCTTCTCGATTTTAGACATTTTAAAACATTGAAACCTGCCACGACTAAACTTCACTTTGCTTTAGTGTCGTGCATGAATGACTTCGTCGTCGAGCCACAAGAAACGATGTGGCAAGGTGTGGTTTCTCAAAAACCTGAAGTTATGTTTTGGATTGGCGATTTGGTTTATTCAGATCGTACTTCCATGGGCAAGCAGGACGCAGATCCAAAACAACTTTGGGAACGATATGTTGAAACAAGAAGACGTCTTCCCATTTTTTATGTTGAACAGTTAATTCCGACTTTCACGGTTTGGGATGACCACGACATGGGTCAGGGCGATGGCACCGCTGCGTATTCTCATATTGGCGAAGCTGCTAAAATTTTTCGGACATTCTTTCCGCAAGATCCTGTTCAAGGAACGCTTGGTGTGGGCCCAGGTCTTTCTGCCGAGATTTCATTAGTTGGTCAGCGTTTTTATCTTCTTGATGACCGAAGCTTTCGAAGCCCAACTGTAAACCCTAAGGGACGAGACGGAAAGCCAGCGCCGATTTATCGTGAAGAAGATAAGAAAAACCAAGCTCATTTGGGGGCAAAACAAGAAGAATGGCTGCTCTCTCGTCTTAAGATGAACGATCAACCTGCGTGGCTATTCATGGGCGACCAGTTTTTCGGTGGATATCATCCGTTCGAGTCCTATCAAGGCAGTCATCCGAAGGCGTTTGCAAATTTCTTGAAGATGATTCGTCCGGTGAAAGCACCATTGATTTTTGCATCAGGCGATCGTCATTTGACTGAGATAATTAAAGTGCCACGCGAAGTTTTGGGATATCCAACGTTTGAAATCACTTCCAGCGGAATCCATGCGACTCTTTACAGAGGTGCATTACTTAAAGATCCAAGCCCGAATCAATGGGTCGGGAAAGACGGTGTCTACAATTACACGATTGTTAATAGCGAAGTAAAAAAGCGCGGTCTTGGTCTTGAGGCCACAGCTCTTGGCCCTAATGCTGAAGTCCTTTATGAAAAGAAATGGGACTTAACTAAGTGAGTGCTTTTCGTTCGAAGCTGCATAATTACATCATGGGTGAACGGCGAGCTCCGGTTGAAGGAAAGTTTTTTCCTAATTTAAATCCTGCAACGGGTGAAAATATTGGTGAGATTCCAGACTCTGGGTTAATGGACGTTGTGGCCGCAGTTCAAGCAGCAAATAAGGCGGCGCCCGAGTGGGCAAAAAAATCAATAGAAGATCGCGCCGTTATCCTCGAAAAAATTGCCGCACGGATTGAAGCAAGTGGTTTTGAGTTAGCAGAACTTTGCGAGCGTGAGACGGGTGCGCCGTTAAGCGTAACGCAAGAAACTTCGATCGCGGATTCAATTGCAGTTTTTCGATTACATGCAAAACGGCTTCAAACCAAATCAGAAATGAATCGCGGCGGAGATGGTTTGGTACTTAGAAATCGTCTACCAGGTTCGGTTTCATCAATTATTTTACCGTGGTCGGACCCAGTTTTTTCACTTTGTCGAAAATTAGCTCCGGCAATCGCTGCTGGTGGTCCGATTATTTGTAAGCCTTCGCATCTATCGCCAAGCGCTGCGCTTCGAATTGCTGAGTTAAGTATTGAAGCGGGTCTTCCTCCGGGTGTTTTCAATGTTGTCTGCGGAAAACGTGAAGATCTTGGGGTTGCGCTGCTCGAACATCCAGGAATCAGTCTTGTTTCATTCACGGGATCTACCGAGGCAGGGCAAAAGGTTTACGCGAAGGCCGCAGAAGCATTCAAAAAAGTTCAGCTCTCACTAGGTGGAAGAAATGCCGTTTGCGTTTTTTCCGACGTCGATATCGAAAGCACGGCTCAAGTCGTGGCCGATATTATGTTCAACTTTCATCGATTAATGCCTGAGCGTGGTTCGCGACTCTTCGTTCAAGAGACGATTTACAAACAGTTCCTGGAAGCACTTAAAGTGGCTTCACTGAAGCTAACGACAGGACCACTTCCAGACGAATCTGCTCGTATACGCTTCCTCGCCGCCTGTGCTCAAGCGGGGAGCGAGAAAGGTAAACCCCTCTTTGAAGCAAATGAACAATCAAAGAACGGCTTCTATGTTCCGTCGCAAGCCTTCGTAGACCTAACTTTATGTTCGACACTTCAGCAGGAAGAAGTTCCTGGACCATTTGCATCGATAGCCTCATTTAAGTATCAGCATGATGCCGTGAAACACGCGAACAATTGTCCGATGGGATATTCCGCGTATCTGTTCATGGAGGATCAAGAAAAGGTCGTAAAAGTAGCCCAAAAAATCGAGGCTTCTAGAGTCTATATAAATATGCGTGCAAAACGTGCCGTGGATGCTGAAACATACCCGGTAAAGCAATCGGGGTTCGGTGGTGAGGGGCCGGAGGCTCTATTGGATTTCTTTTCGCGACCAAACTTGATCGTCGTTTAATCGTAGCTTGATCGGTCATTATCATAGGACCGCTAAGACCATATACTTAATGTTACATAATATAACTTATCAGAGTAACTGAATGGCCTGTATTGGAGGCTAATACTGAACCCGGTCAGTCTTCTTTTGCCAGGCTTCAAAGACCTTGATGGCCTGATCGCGGCCCATTTGAACCATTGGGATCTTTCGATCTGAAATCTGCTTCCCGATTTCGTTATAAAGAAATTCGTCGTCGAAATTGATCTTCGCAGCGTCTTGTCTGGTGTTTGCGAAATAGATTTTATCGAGCCTTGCCCAATAAATTGCACTTAAGCACATTGGGCATGGTTCGCAGCTCGTATAGATCTCACAGCCTTGAAGCGAATATGTATTCAACGTTTTACAGGCTTTTCGGATCGCATTGACCTCAGCATGTGCCGTTGGATCATTGCTTGATGTGACCTGATTCCAGCCTTCAGCGATGATTTTTCCGTTTTTAACGACGACAGCGCCAAATGGTCCGCCTTCGCCGGATTTCATCTTTTCCAGCGATAGCTCGATTGCTCGGTTCATTGGCGCCATCTTGAACTCCAAATACGTATCGAAAAGCCTGGAAAAACAGGCTTATTTTCAACAATTTAGATCGAAATCTTAAATCCTTGCAAGCGGATACCTCCGGCGGCATAAATCAAGGAATGTTCCGCGATTACATTCATTTGAGCATCAATGGCCAGCTTCATAAGGTCAGTGGCAAATACGCGTTCTTGCCGCTGAGTGATTTACTTCGCTACGAGATGCGTTTGACCGGAACAAAGATCGTTTGTGCTGAGGGAGATTGCGGCGCTTGCACCGTGATGCTGACAAAACCGTTTCAAACGGACCAAGTATTTCAGTCACTAAATTCATGCATCAGTACGGCGTTCTTACTTGATGGCTGCCAAATTGTTACGATCGAAGGCCTCGCCGAAGGTTCAGCTCCTGAAAAGAAGCTCACTGAGGTTCAATCTTCCATGGTTCGCAACTTCGGCGGCCAATGCGGGTTTTGTACTCCTGGTTTCGTGATGTCGATCACGAATATGTACGAAACCAAGGCTCAACCGACCGAACAAAACGTAAAGAACTATCTCACAGGAAATCTCTGTCGCTGCACAGGCTACACTCCAATCATCCACGCCGCACTTGATGTTGATCAATCAAAGTTGAAACCGCTCTGTCAGAAACACGATTTCAAATCTTTGGGTGGTAAAATTGCACCCGATTTAACTCGCCCGATTAAAATTACTTTTGAGGATAAAGAATTTTTTGCGCCAACTTCGTTGCAAGAGGCGGCTCTTTATAAAAAGCAAAATCCAGATGCGCGAATCTTCTCAGGCGCTACCGATATTGGCGTGCAAATCAATAAAGGCCGAAGCCCAGGACATAAGATGATGAGTCTTCATCTTATTAAGGAACTCTATAACGTTGGTCTGGATGGCGAATGGATAACCGTTGGAGCTCGAGTCAGTCTCACCGCGCTTCAAAAGTTTACCGAGGATAAAGCGCCTGAGTTCTCAGAGTTTTTAAACATCTTCGCGTCCCCTCAAATTAAAAATGCTGGAACATTAATTGGGAATGTCGCAAATGGATCACCCATTGGGGATACAACTCCGTATCTTTTAACCGCGGATGCGATTGTAAAATTGTTGAGCGCTTCCGGCGTGCGTGAGGTTCCGCTTGTTGAATTCATTAAAGGTTACCGCTCACTTGATCTACGCGAAGATGAGTTAATTACTGAAATCCGATTCAAAAAACTTCTTCAGAAAAAAATTGCGCTCTATAAAATTTCTCAACGCCGAGATCTTGATATCTCAGCTGTGAATTCAAGCTTTGTGTTTCACATTGAGAAAAACAAGATTCTTGAAGCACGCATCGCTTTGGGTGGCGTTGGGCCGAAGGTGCTTCGCTTAACTGGTGTTGAAAGTGCGCTTAAAGGTCAAACGCTTGATTCAAAGTTCGTTGAGACTACCCGTGATTTGATTGAAAAAAATATTACGCCGATTTCTGATGTTCGCGGATCCGCAGATTTTAGGAAAAAACTTTGCCAGGACTTGTTCACCCGTTTTGCTAAGGAACATCTGAATACATGAAGCCATCTGCTATCCATGATTCAGCTGTAAGTTACGTCGTGGGCGATGCGGAATACGTCGATGATCGGCCGTTGGTTCATGGCGAAGTCTTTATCGACGTCGTTTATAGTTCAGTGGCATATGGAAAAATTAATTCGATCGATATTAAGCCGGCACTCGCAATGCCTGGAGTTCTGGCTGTCTACACAGCAAAAGATTTGTCGCATAACGTTTGGGGAAGCATTTTTCACGACCAGCCATTTTTAGCTGACGAAAAAGTACAGTACGTTGGCGAAGCGATCGCGGTAGTTGTTACCAACGATAAGGAACTACTTAAAGAAGCTAAGGCTCGAGTTAAAGTCGATATCACTCCTGAAAAACCGATCTATTCGATCGATGAAGCTATCTCTCAAAAGGCATTCATCGGACCACATCGCACAATAGCTCGCGGTGAAGTTGAGAGTGCACTTTCGTCAGCTGAATTTAAATTAAGCGGCTTCGTTGAAATGGCCGGCCAGGATCATTTCTACCTAGAGTCGCAAGCGGCAATTGCGTATCCCAAAGAAGGTGGCGAGATCGAAGTTCACTCTTCCTCCCAGCACCCGTCTGAAATTCAGCATTTAATCGCAGAAGCGCTGGGTTTAAAATTTAACCAGGTCGTTTGTGTTGTGAAGCGAATGGGAGGAGCCTTCGGCGGAAAAGAATCGCAAGCCGCACCTTTCGCGGTGTTCGCCGCACTCGTTGCTCAAAAACTTGGTCGTGCCGCACGAATGATCCTCACCAAAGATGACGACATGATCATGACCGGGAAACGAAATCCCTTTAAGAACTTCTATGAAGTCGGCTTTGACAGCAAAGGTAAAATCTTAGCCCTTAAAGCTCAGCTCTATTCTGATGGCGGAGCTTACGCGGATCTCTCGACCGCAATCATGGAGCGCGCGATGCTCCACCTCGACAATGCCTACTACATTCCCCATCTTTCGGTGAGCGGACAGGTTTGCAAAACCAATACGCCACCCAACACCGCTTTTCGCGGATTCGGTGGACCAAAAGGTGTCGCAACAATTGAATCCATCATTGAAGACGTTGCACTTCATTTAAAAAAAGATGCACTTGAAATACGAAAGCTCAATGCATATCGCAAGGGCGATACGACTCACTACGGTCAAGAAATCGATGATGATGTTTTACCTGAACTCTTTGCAGCTGTTGAAAAAGAATCTGACTACATTAAGCGTCGCAAAGAAATTGAAAAACATAATAGCGAGGACCACACAACCTATCGCGGGCTTTCGGTTACTGCAGTTAAGTTCGGAATTTCATTTACGACTCGGCATTTAAATCAAGGTGGAGCTTTAGTAAATATCCACCTTGATGGCACAGTCCAAGTTTCCACTGGTGCGACTGAAATGGGCCAAGGCGTAAATACAAAGATCGCGCAA
>JANOUF010000317.1:0-9614 GCA_031416685.1 Bdellovibrionales bacterium | reverse complement strand
CGGGAAACCTCCGCCGATGACTTTTCCGTAAGTAACTAAGTCCGGCCGAATTCCAGTGAGTTCCGCCATTCCCCCGAAAGCCACTCTAAAACCAGAAATGACTTCGTCGAAAATCAGAAGGCTGCCATTTTCCTTACAACGTTTTGCAATATGCGAGAGGAATTCTTGCCGTTGAGTTAGCAATCCGTAGTTTGCCGGCAACGGTTCAATGATGACTGCCGCAATTTCACCTTTATGCTCGCTGAACACTTTGTCGAAGCCAGCTTCCTCATCAAGCGGAGCGATCAAAGTTTCGCCAGCAACAGTTTGAGTTACACCAGCGCTATCACTTGAGGCCTCGCCTGCCAAACCTGACCCGGCTTTCACTAGAAGCGAATCGGCATGGCCATGGTAACAACCATCAAACTTTAAAATTTTTGAGCGACCTGTTGCCGCACGTGCCACGCGAAGCGCGCTCATTACCGCTTCCGTTCCAGAACTAACAAAACGAAGTTTTTCGACCCACGGAAGTCGGCTTGTCATCCACTCAGCTAACTCGAGCGAGTAAGGCTCACACGCACCGAAGCTCCACGCGGTGTCGATCATCTCATGAACGACTGCGGAAACTTCGGGGTCACGGTGGCCTAAAAGCAGCGGGCCAAAGCTCTGACAGAAATCGATGTACCATTTTCCTTCGACGGATTGCAGACGTGCGCCTTCTGCTTTTTGAAAAAATACCGGCGTTCCGCCTACACTTTTAAATGCGCGAACTGGACTGTGGACGCCACCTGGCGCAACTTTAAGTGCTCGAGAGAATAGGCTTTCAGAAGTTTCCCCAAAATTTTTCATAGTTAACCTTTTAATTGAGTCACTTCAGAAAGCCAATCTTCATAGCTGAGATAAATCGAGAGGCTTCCCGGTGCTTTTATATGCGCTTTGATCGCCGAGAAAGTCTTTCCCGGGCCGCACGCGTGATGCGCGTTTAAGATTTCCGGGAAAATGCTCGCAGCGCGTAGGAAACTTGAACCGCTCATCCAGAAAAAATGGGTTTTTCCCTTGAGATCAGGATGCTCCGCGCGCGGAACGAGCCGATATGTTCCTAGCGAATTCGGATCACCCTCGGCGCTGGCTTGATGAGTCACTCTCAGCCATTTAGGTGTTTCTGACGTTAGAACTTGGATATCGCAAAGTTCGTCTTCGCCGAGCCCCTCACTTGAACCGTTCACCCATGTGCCGCGTTCCGCAAGCTTCTTCCACGTTTTGACTCCAGCTGACCAAACGATCTGATCGCTTTTCAGCGATGCGTCCATTGGCAGGGCAGTTTCTCGAGCGACGTAAACATAGCGGGCTTTTTTAAGCTGATCTTGCCACTGACTTGCGGCAAGTGGTTCGCGTTTAAAAAAACCGTCCGAAGGCGTGAGTGGCCAGCAGAGTTCCGCATTCAATTTCGGTTTTGCCGCCTCAAGGCGTTCAATTTTCGCTTGGTTGAGGGTTTCGCCAGCGTCCGTGAGGCCACGTAGAAAAAGAACCTTCCCAAACGAACGCGGTAAAACACTAACGCCGATTTTTTGATGGCATCCACCACCGTAGCTAGCCAAAATATCGCGCTCTTTTTGAACGCTCGTGAAAGTTTCCTCGCAGTGAATCGATCTCAAGATCTCTTTGAGGTCATTGCGATCGTTTCGCACTTCAATCGCTAATGCGCCTTGCGCAGCCGCAGTTGGATTAATCGAAAGCGGTAATGCCATCCACTGACAGCGCGAAAAATTCTCACGCAATTCGACTCGAACATCTTGATATTCTTCGGCAGTGGCAGAGAGCAATCGATCCATCGCTGCTTTTGCAACAATGAGTGCATCCGCGTCCTCAGAAAATATTTTTCTCAAACGAGTCGGAATGTTCCCTCGTACATTGACGAATTCGACTTCATCAATGGCAAAGGGTAAATAATTGCGGAAAAAATTCTTGAGATTGTAAGTGCGTCTAGGACTCGAAGTGAGAACTCTTAAGCGTCGAGTCGACTTTACTTTTTCAATTGCTTCGCGCTTTAGAAGAAAAAGGTCGCGTATGTCGGCACGAGGCATCGTTGCGACAATTGCAGTTTTTTTGCGAGGCTCTGTCGGCAAATCTTTCCACGAATGCACGACCATGTCACACGCGCCCGATTCGAGATCAGAGAGGAAGTCTTCTGTGAACACTCCTTTCTCGGGCATTTTCCAAAGAGGATCGTGTTGATTGAGATCACCCAGGGAAGCACGAAAGTTGAATTCAACTTCACTGACTTTCCCAGATTGGATGAGAGCTTTTCCTACAGTTTGTGCTTGGAGACGCGCCAGATCGCTCGATCGCGCAGCGATCTTTACGCGCATACGTCGTCCCACCCGAAAGGGCGGTTCTCGACTGCGCGAAGGCGCGTATGCGCAGCTTCGCTAACCGCCTTGAGCGCCTCATCGCGACGACGAGCGATGATTTCTTGGTTTTGTGAGATACGGCTCATAACTTCATCAAGAGCGATCACGGTTGTTTGCCCAAACTCGATCGGGTCATTTCCAGAGTCACCGCGAAGATCAACAATTAATTTCAAAGATGAATCCGCGTTGATCCAACTCGTTACCCAACTCGCTGAAACAGGTGCGCTAAGAATCAAGGCTCCCTTGAGACAGCCCGATTTATCTTTGAGATTTGCGAACTGTGCTTGAGGAAATTTCTTTTGCAACTCTTGCGTTTTTTGTAAGTCACGGACGCGAACCTTGACGTCGTTATGATCCTTGCAAAGCCAAGGTAGAATCTCAGTTGTTAAGTGCCCGCCACCAATGATTGTCATTTCGCGAGTTTCGCGAAGTTCACGGCGCAAGAGGCTTCCATAACTTTGTGATCCAAGATCGGCCAAAAAATTTGAACGAATGCGTTTCGCATCTTCAGTCAAAGAACGAACGAAGCGACGTATGACATTACCGATTGGTGTTTCTGGTAAATCCCATGCTTCAGATGCATTCTTGAATTGACCAAACACTTCCGTCTCGCCAACGAGTGGCGAATGAAGCCCACAAATGACTTCGAGACAAAACTGATAAGCGTCAGTACCAGATAGAATCTGGTCACCGGTTTCGATTTGTATAGATCCCATTGCCTCGGCACCGCCAAACGCGATCTTTCGAAGACACGTTTGCCAAAGCATCCAGCCTGAATCGGCAACGAACGCAGTCGGTATTTGGCGATGGATAAGAATCAACTCGCTGTACATGATTGAATACTAAATGAGAATGGGATCCCCAATGTCACAGTTTTGTCATAAGGCATTGAAACGCCTTAACAAAAGGCAGTCTAAGATCGGCCCGAATGAGATCTTCGCCTCGGCATGTCAATCTGTACTACCTTTTGACGATTGTGACCGATCATCACATGATTTTTGTATATGAAATTTCACCTTTGTTTTTCGCTTGTTGCAGTCGCCCTTTTCATTCTCGCATGCGGCCCCGACGCCAGAGACAAATTCAAAAAAAGCGGCGGCGGTGGTGGTGGTGGCACATCGATCTCGTCTGAAGATCAATATCGCGCACTGCAAACAAACCTCGTCCTGGAACACGTATCACTCGTAAAACAATCGCTCGAACTCACCAAGCCATCTGCATCAATGCTAAAAGCAAAGTGCAAAACCATCACTCCCCACCCAGGAGAAAATCCGTTTCTTGAAATTGATTACTTCAACTGTGCGGTCAACATCCCAGGCAGTAAATCGCAAGGACGCATTACGGGAGTTGAGTACTACTCACTTGAAGCAAACAAGATCGTGATTTCAGCGCCAGATCTTTCCCTCACAGCTTATGGCAAACAGTTTATTTGGGCCCGCGAAATCACGATCAGTGCGAAAAGTATCGATGACTTGATGTCGGCTGACGGAATTCGTTTTCATCTTAAAGAAAGCATCACTCCAACTGAAAAATCGACACTCAATAAATGGTCGATCAATATTTTGGGACGCGCTAAGTTTTCAAAAAATGGCGTCGATAGCTTCAGCAATGACCTCCGTGCGACCGTTGTTTACGTTCGCCCAGTGTGGATCCCCGCCAAGAAAGCTGAAGAAGGCTTTCCGGCAAAGCTATTCTTGAAGGCGCAAACTGATACTGCTTTTAGAGGTTCATGCAGCCGACCGGTCAGCCGCTTCATGTGGGAAGCAACCGAGGGTCGCGACAAGGGCATCATCGAAACTTCCGAGCAAGGTGTCACTGACCCAGAAAAGAACGATCCCGTTTATCAAAAACCGGCTCCTTGGCCAAAATGCGAGTGAATACGCGCGCGCGGTTCTGAGACAAACTGATTTTTTACTAGGTCGGATTTCCTTTAAGCCAGGCCTCGCAAACTGCCGATATAAATCCCATGTCACGGCAACAGTTGCGCTTGATTGCGCATCAACAAATCGAAACTGGACTTGATGGTTCGCAGAAATTCGCGCCGTCGATGACCTCAGCCAGCAACTCGCTCGAGGAACTTCGCGCTCTTGGCTTTAAACAGTGCCATTGGGTCGTTGACACCCTTTCGATGACGGTTGAGCACATTGGCCGATACTTCGAACATATCTTCGGCATGCCTCCCCATGTAATGGAAGCGGATCCAGCTGGTTTTCTCATTTGCGTACATCCAGAGGATCGCGACTCACTCGTGTCTCATATCCAGACGGCAATTGAACGTGCGGTGGATATTGAATTGCGTCTACTCGATGGAAAAGAAATCAAATGGGTTTGGCTGAGAAGCTTTCCGATTGAAAATGAAGATTTTTTCTCTGGAACACGTATGCTTTTTGTCGTCGAAGATATCACTTCTTCGAGGGGCCGCGTCCGTAAGCAGGGCTAACCGGCCTCACCGTCTCAAACATCAGACCTGCTTCTAGTCCTTTTACCCACGTCACTTTTGCCCGCAACAATCGTCTTCGTTTAAGACCTTTTTTATCGACCGACTCAACAACCAACTCGAGCTTTTCGCCAGTCAAGATTTTAGACTTTGTCCAAAGACAAACCCCGCCAGCACTCAAATTAACTAAGCGACCTGAATTAAAAGCCATCGTTGAATTCGCCAACCGGAATTTCACGGCAAGGTCGGTTTTGAATCGTGGTGGATACCGCGGAAGCTTCTTAATCATGGAATTGGAGGGAAATAACTGAGTAAACGTTGAAATCCAGGAGGCGATTTTTCGATTCGAGAATCCCAGTACGAAAAATAATTACCGAGGTTATTTCGAACAATCATTCCACGAAGACCTTCAAAATGAACATTCGCATGCTTTTCAAAGTGCCTCGTGTAAGCGCCAAGAACTCGCGGCTGCTCGAGGTAACTCGACCACTGAATACGTCGACCACGATTTGTGACGATATCGTTGATCACCATGTCACCATTGTCGAACACGGCAACGTCAACACCCCATGCCTGCCGCGAAACCAATCGTGGCGGCAAACTTTTTAGAAATTCACTGACGAGTGCTTCAGCGGCGTTGATTTCGCCTTCCTGAACTTTCGCTTTTTGCACCCAGCGTATTGGAACTGCATCGGCAACGACCTGGTGTTCGTATGTGTGTATGCGAACTTCACGAAACGATTTTGCATGAAGTTGCTTATGGGCATCCGCGCGCAAAATAATATCGTCTTGAAGAACGACCGCCTCACCGCTTGCGACAGTATCCAGAATATGGCTCTTCACTGGATTCCAGAAGTGATCAGGCTGGTAGCCCTCAAACTTTCCCGCGACCAATTCACTAACGAACGCATCTGTGTCAGCAAACAATCCTTTTGGAGTTTCATTGGGCGCAACGCCCACTGCCGGGCGAATGACGAAACCTGCGGGAAATTCTTTAAAGAGGGCTTGCTCAATTTGCTCGCCGGTAGCTTTGATCTTACCGAGTTTATTAACGAGTTTGTGTTGATCAAGAAATTCTTTGAGGCCCAAAGTTTTCGGAACAAACCGGCTAGCTTTGTCGCCAAGCGCTCGCTCAATTAATTTCGACATTAAAAGTTTGTCGGAGAGCAACTTCGTTTGCTCAGACGCTTCAATTAAATTGCGATTGTAAATCGCGGCTAACCATTGCCCTTTGCCGGTAGAACCGGAAATTTGGACTGGCACCGCAGAGGTGCTTTCAACGCGCGGTGGGCGCGAAATCAAATCTGTGTAGAGAGTCTGCGCGCGGGACTCGATTTCCTTAGAAGGTCGCAACTGACGATTTTTTTCAGATCCTGCTTTGAATCCGGCTTTTACTCCTGCCATTTTTGACATGGGCGCCGATATAGAAGAAAAGGAGAAACAAAGTACGGCAACGATAAGCCAGGTCACATGCGCCATTTGTCTCCTCCCCCCAAGTGGTGATAATAGAGGTTAATCAACAAGGAGCAAATAAAAATGAGTCTACCTGCGAGCTATCCGACGACACGCTGGGTTCGAAGCAACAACGGTAAAATTGCAGGTGTCTGCGAGGGTCTTGCTAAGCGCCTCGGTATCGACTCGTGGATTCTCCGAGTCATTTTGATCCTTGCTGCCTTCTGTTTTTTCACAGGACCGCTTCTGTACTTGGGCCTGGCGATCTCACTTCCTCGCGAAGATCGTATTCCTGAAGCTTACGACAGTATGGTTCTCGGCGTTTGTGCGAAGATTTCTCGTCGTGCCGATATCGAAGTTGGAATTGTTCGATTTGGAATGCTGTTCTTGCTTTTGACGTCGATGGGATTTGTCGCACTTGCGTACATCGTAATTTATTTTGTGATGCCAGACGCAAATCAGATTAAACCAAACTGACGCAGTTCCGGCTCTGTAAGCAACCCACGATAGAGATTTGGAAAACCATCGCCCAAGGTTTGCAAATTCGGGTTGCTCGCGCCGGAAAATGGCGTCTCCCCGGCTCCTGACATTGAAAATAAAAATTCAAACATTTGCTTCAATCGGACGTCGTCGCCAACGATGGCTTCGATTTCTTTTAAAAGAGCTTGCGTCTGCTCGCGCGGAATTTTGCTGAAGTCGTTTTCGTCCCAGTTCTGTTGAATCCATGGAAGCGACGCGAGCCCTAAAAAGAGCGACCAACTACAAAAGAGTCGAAAACCCAAAAGCGATTTCGGAATTGCAGTGACATATTCAATTGCGCGATTGGCGTGTTCGCGAAGCGAACCTATGACCTCGGGCCGAGATGGAACGAGAAAGCGTCCCTGCTCTTCATCAGAGCGCTGGTCTTTTAGAAGATTTATCTTCTGAAGAAACAATCCGAAATGAAACGCATCCACGAGTTCAGTTCGATCAACCGCTTTCTTACCAACTGCAACTGCCACCAAGCGAGTTAGGATTTCGCCGACAACGCCCGCAACAAAAAAGCAATATTGGTCTACTTCTCGCAAATTGTTTAATCGTAATTGGCTTTGATTTTTTGAGAGCGCAAAATGGTGCATGCCGCGACTCATGCTCAACACAGGCTCTTCGATCGCATTTCGCGCAGGCGGCGGCAAACTTTGAAAATCGCGAAGAATTTGTGCGGCATCCTCGAGAAGTAAGCGCTCGCCTTCAGGTAGACCTGCGGGAAAATTATTTTTCCAAGCACCAAAATCGGCATCCGAAAAAGGTGAAACCAGAAGCTGCTCGAACTTTGCGAATTGTTCAGCCTGTCCAGATTTTTTTGACCAGTTTGCGTCTTCGACAGTGTCGAGGACCCGGCAGATCAAGTACGAAAGCCCCACTTGCTCGCGCAGTGGCGAACCGAGTCGCGCGATGCAAAACGCAAAACTGCGACTCACGCGATCAAGATGGGTTTGATAAAATTCCGCTTTCGAAGACATGCACTACCTTTACCAAAATTTTACGTAGACTCTAAATGAAAACCAGTTGAAACTTCCTGGGTACCTGAATATTCCCGATCTGGAGGAAAATTGGCGTTTGAAAACAATAATCGCAGAGAGTTTTTGAAAAAGGCAGCACTAGGCGTAGCCCTCGGCGTTGCAGGCCAAACCCTGACCAAGACGACTGCCCATGCGCAACCTGGGCCTGCGGGTAAACTAGAAATGGTTAAGCCTACGGACTCGACGGCTCAAGCTTTAGGCTATGTCGAGGATGCCAATAAAACGGACGTAAAGAAGTTTCCAAAACGTGCCACCACCGAAGGCAAAAAGCAGTTTTGCTATAACTGTCAGTTTTACCAAACAACCAGCGCTGACCCGAAATCGGTCAAAGCCGCTCCTTGCATGATTTTAGCTAGTAAGGGCGTAACCAGTGCTGGCTGGTGCAACTCCTGGACGCAAAATCCAAAGGTAAAGACGTAGACGAAACTACGCACTAATTAGAATTCTTTACGTATACCCCCTCGATGGAAACTGGGTTAAATCAGTCTCGTTATGTGGATTGGGTTTCTCTCACTTTTATTATCGGTTTCCGCTTCAGCTAGCTCCGCCTTAGCCAGCCAGCTGGCTTTCTCGCCGAACTATAATGGTGCAAGCGGCAAAGCTGTTGAGTGTCGCGGCGAGCTCCGTCATGTTGAAATGCTTGATCTCTACGAAGCTCGTCGTTTCCGTCGTTTGCGAGAGATCCCGCAAAAGCATCAGTTCAGAACTGAAGTTAGTGACGCGATTGTTCGCCTAGAAAAATTGTGGAACCCCCGTTCGGAGTCCAACTCTACCCTTCAAGATGTCGACACACTTCTAAAACAGTTCTACTCACGGATGCGTTTTATTCCAAAGGGTCGACATTTTAAGTTGATTACCGACACGCGCATCCCGATCGTTCCGCGCAACTGCCGAGTTATTCAAATTGCAGTCTTTGATCGCAATGGTCGCACACACATCGACCGCCATTATTTCAATAAACTCGATGCCCGAAACAAAACTGTCTTGTTGTTACATAGCGAGCTCGCATCACATAGAAACAGCTACACACGCACTGACTCCGAGGAAATCCGGAAATTCTTAGGCTCATTGTTCTCAAACCATCCACCGCGCCCTCGCTTTTGGGATTTACCAACGACCGGATATTTCGAGTGCCGCTCATTGAACGCGAAGCCACCGTTTGAGTTCTACGTTTATCCAGCTAGTCGATCGCGCCACCTTGGATACGTCGCGAGCTTTAAACAGTTGGGCGAAGTTCCTGCACTCGGACGCGTAGCTGCACCGTTTGAAGACGCAAAGCTTTTCTACGGATTGCAGAACCAAAAATCTCACGTGGTAATTCGTGCGCCGCTTTACTCGCAAACTCGAAGAGATAAACGAACCGTCGTAATTGCAAAAGCAAAAGGTTCGAATCAAGTTTCGGTTTCAGTCGAACAACCCGGCTCAGTGAAAAAAATCTTCCGTTCCTTTGGAACTTGCGAATTTAAGTAAAATTTCGCCATTTTTTCTAACTTTTAGAACATTTCTCACCGGCGTCCCTATGTTTTACCGACTTTCATCCAGTGTTCCGCAAGGCTTCAAATTCCGATATGTATCCCACTGGCATACAATTGTATGCTATAAACATACATATGAGCGTATTGACACAAATCCTATCAAGCCAAGTTCGAGCGGAAATCTTTCGTCTCTTGTTTAATAAACAAAAGCCATCAATTCACTTACGCGATCTCCAAAGAAAATCTGGTTTGTCTATTGGAACGATCCAAAAAGAAATCGCTCATTTAAAGAGCTTGG
>JANOUF010000316.1:0-3391 GCA_031416685.1 Bdellovibrionales bacterium | reverse complement strand
TACACTCCGAGCGCACAATTAGCTGAAGTTGTTGGCGCAAGCCCACTTTCTCGCCAAGAAGTCGTGTCTAAACTTTGGAAGTACATCAAAGCTAACGGCCTCCAAGATCGCCAGAACATCAACGCTGACGACAAACTTAAGCCAATCTTTAGCAACAAAGCGACAGTGACTATGTTTGAAATGCAAACACACATCTCTAAGCACCTCACAAAAGTAATATAGTTACTCGATGAATGATCAACTTGAAGAAGTTGATCTTCAAAGATAAGAAGCCACCTAAGAGGGTGGCTTTTTTTATGACCACAAAAACAGCCGAAGAAATTAGACAAATGGAAAAGGTCTGCAAGCTTGCAGCTCAGACGCTTTACCATACGGCGAAGTTCGTTCGCGCTGGAATCACCACAGATGAACTCGATAAAATTGCGCACGACTTTACTCTTAGTAACGACGCTCGGCCGGCACCACTCGGCTATAAGGGTTTCCCAAAATCGATTTGCACCTCAGTGAACGACATTGTTTGCCATGGTGTTCCTGGTCCGTATGCACTCAAAGATGGGGACATCGTGAATATCGATATCACCGCATACAAGTACGGATTTCATGGCGATACGTCGGCAACCTTCTTTGTGGGCGAAGTCAGCGAGTTGGCGAAGACCATAACTGATGTTGCGAAAGAAGCCATGATGACCGGGATCAAAGCGATCCGACCTAACGGCATGACCGGCGACATCGGCTTTGAGATAAATAAGTACGTCACGAAGCGCGGGTATCACGTAGTCCGCGAAATTGGTGGCCACGGGATCGGTCGCGAGTTCCACGAGGAGCCATTCGTCCCTTCGTTCGGAAAAAAAGGCCGTGGCGACAAGCTCCTGCCGTGGGGCACGATAACGGTCGAACCAATGATCAACCAAACCGCAGCACCGATCATCGAGCTGCCTATCCCTAACTCAACCATCCGTTGGTACGCCACGAGCGATAAAACGCTATCTGCGCAATTCGAGCACACGGTTCTTATCACGGATAAGGGCTATGAGATCCTGACGCTGATTTAACGCCAAAACTCGGTCACTCTGACTGTTAACACTTTAGCCACTGTAACACTTCGTATCTTATAGAAGAAATCTGCTGCGTCTGAAAACTAGTTACATGCTTAAACAAAAACACGGCGTGAAACTGCATGGCCCGCCTTGCAATCACTAAATCGTAAACATGACGTCTAAATTTGTGATCTTAATCTTCTTTTCGGTTTTTGCCTCGTTTGCTCAAGGCTTACCTCAAAGCTATGAGTCTTATGAAAGTCGTCCTGATATTTTGACCGTTACGCCTCATATGCACCCCAACCTTGTTAGAAACTGGGACGGCATAAAATGGGGACATCTTGAAGCTATCGCGCAAATGATTGAAATGTTCCCTGAACATCACATCTATTTTTTAGCTCGGGATGGAGAGCAACTTTATGATTTTGCAAGACTAGCTCTTGCCGAAGAGCCGAAAAATAGAAACCGAATTCATCTCTTAAACGTTTCCCGAATCAACAAGAGTTCAAATCACATAGAAGACTACCTCGCACAGGAGGGAATCTCAGAAGCGACTTTGAGTGCTGGAAAAAAAGTACTCTTTGTTGACACTGGTATTTATGGATCGATTCCGTACGGAATCTCCTCTAAATTTCCTCCCGAGCTACGAGAGAATTTGCAAACTAAACTACTTAGTTCAAAAGATCCTGGTGCGCCGTCGACACGGGTATTTTTAGGTTACTTTGACCCAAATAGCCCAATCGTTTCGACTGATATGCAGGGCGAAATTTTCGCACTTGAGGAGCTTCCTCGCTTTACGGACAGATCAACTGAATATTTGAAAATTAATGACACTTGGCAAGCCGTGAGCCCTAGGGGAAGTGAAGAAGATGGCGTGGTTAATAGATTGATTGCCTCAAAACTTCAGCAGGACTTTGCGGCGTTTTGGCATCAGCCAAAGACTCAGGCCGTGTTCAAGCAGCGCAGAGGTATCTACCGTAGGTTTAGAGAGCTCGCGCTAAACGACGATAAAGCAATGTTTCAAAAAAGCGCAATTGAGTTTTTGAGAACAGTAGATTCAAAAGCTGCCGTTTGGTTTCATAGAGCGGTCGTGGAGGATGTTTTAGATATTTTGGTTAAAAATTTTCATTTTCCAACGAAAGGGTTTTCGAAGATTTTCCACGCGCTAAAGAAGCAGGAGTTGGCTGTTCACGCGGCGGTACGCAAGCGGGAAGCCGAAAAGCTTCAAGGCCCTGGCCAGTTCAATCTAAACCAAACAGGCAGAAATTCTTGTAAAGCAGTCTTTCTTAAAAGTACTCCCTAGCCTTAGTGGTAATGGTACTGACCTTTCCCTGTGAATACTCTGCGTGACCCCATCCCTGTCTCAATTCAATTTAAATGCAATGGCACCGCCGAATGTCTCCGATCAGCCCTTGACCTAGCACGCAGCCCTAAGTAATTTCGTACCTCATCCAAATTTTCGTTAAGCAAAATCTATCGGAGCGCGCATGACCACTCTTACGGCCGTTGACATGTCTAAATCAAAACAACCTGCTACTGGTTCACCTGATTATCGGGTTTGCAAAGAAGCGATGGAAAACCCGAAAGTTTTCCAAGAGCTCGCACGTTGGGGTCGCGAAGAAATCAATCTTGCTGAAACAGAAATGCCAGGCTTGATGGCTCTTCGAGAAGAGTTCGGCGCAAAGCAACCTCTTAAAGGTGCGCGCATCGTCGGCTGCCTTCACATGACGATTCAAACTGCAGTTTTGATCGAAACACTCACGCACTTAGGTGCAAAAGTGCGTTGGTCTTCGTGTAATATTTTTTCGACGCAAGATCAGGCCGCTGTTGCGATCGCAGCGACTGGCGTTCCTGTGTTTGCATGGAAAGGCGAAACAGAAGCTGAGTACAACTGGTGCATCGAGCAAACTCTTACGAACTGGGGCCCTGATGGCTTCAACATGATCCTCGATGACGGCGGAGACGCGACGAACGTAGTTCACGAAGAGCGCTATGCTTCTCAAGTAAAAAACTTGATCGGTATTTCTGAAGAGACAACGACTGGCGTTCACAATCTTGATAAAATGCACCAGCAGGGCAAACTCAAAGTTCCAGCGATCAACGTAAACGATTCAGTCACAAAAGCAAAATTCGATAACATCTACGGCTGCCGCGAATCACTCGCTGACGGTATCAAACGCGCAACTGACGTGATGATTGCGGGTAAAGTTGTCGTCATTGCTGGTTACGGCGATGTAGGCAAAGGTTGTGCACACAGCATGCGTTCATATGGTGCACGAGTCATCGTTACTGAAATCGATCCGATCTGCGCGCTTCAGGCGGCGATGGAAGGATTCGAAATCAGCACGATGGAA
>JANOUF010000315.1:0-2404 GCA_031416685.1 Bdellovibrionales bacterium | reverse complement strand
GCGTAGGTCGAGCTAAACTAAGCTAGTTTTTCAATTATTCAGGACTAACTATGGCTGGAGTGCACTTTTTTCGGAGAGAGAATCGCTTTTAGTTAAGCGCACAATTTGAAAGATACTGGCTCCCCTCGATTTCAACGTAGCTAACGTCTTTTGAGTAAGGGTTAACATAGATGATGTTGATCAACTCATTATCGGAAGCGAGCATTGTGAGTGCGCCGTCGTCAAGCAATGCGCCCGAAACACCAACTTCAGCATCCAACACAGGTTGGCGAGTTGAGCCACCAATGAAGATCTTAAGTTTTCCTGTCGCTTTTTCGCCGTCGATTTGAACGACACCGCTCATTGTCGCCGCGTTACCCATCAACCCGCTTGGGGCTTTGCACTCAACGTTCATTGATTTAGCAAACGCATTCGAAGAAAGACCTGTTACCAACGTAAAAGCCAAAACAAGTTTCATGCTTTTTTCTTTCTAAATTATTTGCAAACGCCAACAGTGTACGAACCGGTCGTCGACTCGTTTGGCTCATCAAGTAATGTAAATTCGATTTTGTTACTTTGAGTAATGGTCATGTCATACAAAGACATCTCGTCGCCAAAGAAATCCATCCCGATCAAGTCATTCAAGATATCTGAAGCAACTTTCGCGTCGCCTCTGAAGCAAAGATTTTCGCCTGGAGAAACTTGACCACCGCAATCAAACATTTCGTTTTGATTGACGTCATTAACAGTCGCCACAACTACCTGACCGTTGCTTCTGCATTCCAAACTACCGTTAGCAGCTGCAGCCGCGCTCGCTACAGTGCATACTGCAACTGTCAAAAAGAAAGCTTTCATCGAAGAACTCCTGGGTTTTAATTCTTCGACAAGATATAGGAAAGGCGGACCCGCCAACAGACGTCTGAAAATAAACCCCAACTGTCAAAAAAGTAGACGGTGATGGGACTGCTATAGGCCAGTCTAACCAACACCAGAGGCGCTCGCGTGCAATAGACTTATTCTTTGCAAGTCCGAAGCGACAAGCTAAACCGATCATTCGACTCCATGTTGGAAATCTCAACGGAGTCTAACAATTTGTTACCGCGCTCATTCTTTAATTCTACGCGGTACTTCCCGCGTTCGGTGATCGCGATGTACTTGAACTCTCCATCAGGATTGACGGAGGAAATGCCGACTAAGTCCGATTTCGGGAGTGGACCGAAAATATGAACTCTTAGCTCTGCTAGTGGAACGACGCATTTGATATTTGGTGTGACTCGCCCCGTGATCGTCATCGTTGGCTTCCAGTCAGTAGGTGTAAGTGAGGCACTGCCACCACCCCCGAGCCGGCATTCGCAAGCGCAATCGCTGTCCCCGGTCCACTTCGAGCTGCCGTAGAGCTGCAGCTTGACCAGAAACCCAAAAGTATTAGCAAAACTATCGCTTTCATGACCCCTCTTGATTCCGCATGTGATCCGCCAAATTTAAAAACGCACCCAACAATTCCGACTTTACCGGCTCAACAATACCGACATCCTCAACCGCTAAGAGCATGCACATCATCCACTGATCTCGTTCCACTTTTCCGATTGCGAAAGGCAAATGCCTTGCACGCAAGCGCGGGTGACCAAATTTTTCTACAAATAACTGTGGGCCACCGCTCCAGCCACTTAAAAAAAGAAACAGTTTTTCGGCTGAAGATTTCAAATCAGATGGATGCATGTCGCGAACACCTCGAGCTTCAACTCTGTCGGCCATATGAAAATAGAAACGATCAACGAGCGAGCGTAAGCCCTTCTCGGAACCTAAAATTTCGTAAAGTGATTGCTCGACTGCCAAGGCATCCCCACATTGAAATATAAATCCATTTACTCAAGGGCTAGCGAACTGGTCAACAAATGGGACATTCAAGCTCACGCTTTTCCCTTTTCACACCAACACTAGATACCCTAGCGCTGCGCGCGAGATTTAAGATCAATGCCACTCAAGGGAGGCAACGCATGCGCAACAACCAATTCGTGATGGCCCGATTCGCCATCACACTTATTGCTGGTGGTGGACTTTTTCTCTTATATCGCTTTTGGAAAAACCAGAGCACGACAATATCTGCCGATATTCGCGAGAAACTCCCGAATGAAAAACACCTCGATACGATTCCCGATAGTTTCGGCAACTACGACATCGACGGCGTCTCGTTCGACACCGAAGGCGTGATCGTGAGTGGTGATGACAATAAACATCTTACCAATCCAATGAAACTTCATTAGTAGTTAACTAGACTGGCAGCTGGACTGCCAACTAGTCTGACCAACTAGTCTGCCCAACTAGACGACCGTTGAGTATCGAACCGCATTCAAAGAATGCTAACGTTAGAGTATGAATCGCAGCTGGATTGGCATCGCACTTATCGTGTTCGGTTTTACATCAC